>JADFOB010000296.1 GCA_022563055.1 Planctomycetota bacterium | reverse complement strand
GTGCTCTGTCATGCTTGTTTTGACGGGTTGGCTAAGTTCATTTGTGGCCCTGCCGCCGTCGGCTGGCTGGGTGTCCAGACACAGCGGAGGGCCGCTGTGCCACACGGGCCAACCCGTCGAATCACCGTTGACGGAGCACTAGTTTTGATCAACGTCCGCGCAACGGGGTTGATTCCGATAACGCGTCCGCCCGTCGTCCGTCGCCGAGCATTTCACGTTTAGCAGCCAGGGTCTCTCACCGATGAACCCCTTTGGTAAGGCAGGGGATTTACAGGTCGTTCGCCGCGCCTCGCGAACCGTGGATCCTGTGCGCGGGCAACGTCGTAAGACGTCCCTGCATGGTTCTGTAGCCCAGCCGCCCTCGGCTGGGCAGCGCACCATTTTCACCCTTCGTCTGCGGAGATGGACGTCTTGGTGGGGTCAAGCGAAGGAATCGATATCACCGTCGTCGAGGACGACGCGGACCAGCGCAGGCTGGTTGTGCGCGTGCTGGAGAACGCCGGCCTCACGGTGTCCTCCGCGGGCTCGATGCGCGGCGCCCTTGAGGTTGTACCCAAAGATCATCCCCGGATTCTGCTTTGCGACGTCGAGCTTTCCGACGGTAACGGCGTGCAACTCCTGAGCAAACTCCGAGAGAACGCGGAGTTGGTCGGGATGTACTGCATCCTTCAGAGTGCATCCCCTTCCAGCGAATTGGCCGCCGAAGCGCTCACCGGCGGCGCTGACGACTACCTGGTCAAACCGATCGTCCGCCAGGAACTAGTCGCACGCGCTCGCATCGGCCTGCGTATGTGGACGATGTACGACCAACTGCGTCAAGCGGCCACCACCGACGGATTGACCGGTCTGTACAACCACGACTACTTCTACCGGACGCTCGAGACCGAGATGGGACGATCGCGGCGGTACGGGCACCCGCTTGCGTTGATCATGCTGGACCTGGACTTCTTCAAGGCGGTCAACGATTCATTCGGCCACCAGGTTGGGAATGACGTTCTGAAGGAAGTCGCTCGCGTCCTGAGCGAGGGAGTTCGCGACATCGACACCGTCGCCCGGGTCGGCGGCGAGGAGTTCGCCATCCTCCTCCCCGAGGCGTTGACGGCAGATGCCGCCCAGGTGGCGGAGCGCATCCGCATCGCTCTTCCTAAATCCGCGTCGGGGTGGAGCGGTCACGCCCAGGAAGTAACGGCTTCATTCGGCGTCGCGGATTCCGAGGATCCACGGGTGAACTGTACGGCCGACCTGTTGGATCTGGCGGACCGCGCGCTCTACCAGGCGAAGCGCCAAGGCCGCAACCGTGTTTGTCTCGCGGGGAACCTGAGCGAACGCGGCAAAACCGATGTGACGATCGAGACGGACGAAGTGGAGTGGCTGCGGCGGCGTCTGGCTGTTCTGAGTGCGCGGGTACGCGATGTCTATGTCCAAAGCGTCACTACGCTGCTCAAGGCGCTCGATGAAAAAGATCCCTACGCCGCGCGGCATTGCGTCAACGTGGCCTTCTACGCGGAACAGATCGCGGAGCAGATGGGGTGCAGCCGGGCGACCGGCAAGAGCGTCTACAATGCATCACTATTGCACGACATCGGCAAGGTGGGCATTCCCGACACCGTTCTGATGAAGCGGACGCCGCTGACACCGCTGGAGCAGATGGTGATCGATCAGGCTCCGCTGATTGGCACGCGAATCGTGGACCACATGCGGATTCTGGAGGCGGAAATCCAGATCATCCGCCATCAGCACGAGTATTTCGACGGGTCCGGCGGACCTTCGGGACTCAAAGGTGACCAGATTCCCATCGGATCGCGCATCCTGTTTGTCTGCGATGCGTTCGATGCGATGACGACGGACCGCGTGTATCGCGCTCGACGCCCCGCCGATGAAGTGATTGCCGAGATTCTTCGGCTGGGTGGGACGCAGTTCGATCCCGTGGCGACCAAGGCGCTCCGCTCCGCGTTCAACGCCCATCGAATCATCTGGCAGCAGCGCATTGACGACACGATTCGCGCGACGCGCGTGCCGAGCGACGAAGGCATCGGGCTCGCCGCCAGCGGTTTTGCGCCCGGTAGCGTTTGAGCCCCGCGTGACTCTTGTAGCCCAGCCGCCCCCGGCTGGGCGGTTGCCCAGACACAGCGGAGGGCCGCTGTGCCACACGGACCCAGCCGATGCTTTCACGGACCCAGG
>JADFOB010000295.1 GCA_022563055.1 Planctomycetota bacterium | reverse complement strand
ACTACCTGGTTCCGTCCCGCGTCAAGCCGGGTTCGTTTTACGCGCTGCCACAGTCGCCGCAGATATTTAAGCAGCTTCTGATGATCGCCGGGTACGACCGATACGCACAGATCGTCCGATGCTTCCGCGACGAGGACTTGCGGGCTGATCGCCAGCCGGAGTTCACGCAGCTCGACCTGGAGATGGCGTTTGTCCAGCGCGACGATGTCATGGCTGTCGTCGAGGGTTGCATCAAGCGCGTTTTTAAGGATGCCCTCGACATTGACGTCGAGACGCCGTTTCCGCGCATCAGCGAGAAGGAGGCGGTGGCCCGATTCGGGATCGATCGACCCGATATGCGATTCGGGCTCGAACTCCAGGACGTCACGGACATCATGCGCGAGGTCGACTTCAAGATCTTTCGAGCGCCGGTGGACGCGGGCGGCGTCGTCAAGTGTTTGGTTGCAAGCGGTGGTGACAAGCTGACGCGCAAGGTCACCGACGCTCTGACCGCGGATCTGCGGGGGATCGGCGCCGGTGGGCTTCCGCTCACCAAAGTCGTACAGGGAGACAACGGACTTTCCTTCTCGACGGGTGTAGCCAAGCACGTTCAATCGGTCTGTGAGGCTGTCTGCAAGAGCGTCGGTGCGAAGCCCGGTGATACGATCTTCTTTATGCCCGGCGAGTATCGTGACGTGGCAAAGTACCTTCACTTTGTGCGCACGCGGCTGGCGTCACTCCTTGACCTCATCCCGCCCAATCAATGGAACCTGCTGTGGGTCTTGGACTTCCCGCTCGTGGAATGGGATGACGAGGAGAAACGCTGGACGAGCACACACCATCCGTTCACGGCCCCGTTCGACGAGGATCTCCCGCTGTTGGACACGGATCCCGGCAAGGTTCGGGCGAAGGCGTACGACCTGGTTCTTAACGGTACGGAGATGGCCGGCGGGAGCATTCGTATTCATCAGGGGGAGATCCAGAAGAAGGTCTTTGGCCTGCTCGGTATCGGCGAGGAGGAGGCCAAGGAAAAATTCGAGTTCCTGCTCGACGCGCTGCGGTTCGGAGCCCCACCCCACGGCGGTATCGCGTTCGGATTGGATCGATGGGTGATGATACTGAGCGGTTCGGACAGCTTGCGCGATGTGATCGCGTTTCCCAAGACGCAACGAGCCGCCTGCCCGCTTACCGGCGCGCCGGGTCCGGTTCCCAAGGCGCAGCTTGATGAGCTGTTCCTTCAGGTCAAACCGCTGCCCGGTAAGTAAGGGTCCATGGTTCTTTGCGCGTGGCGGGGTATAAGCTTGGCGTCATGGGTGATGTAGCGGCCGCCCCCCGTGGCGGCCGTAGGAGTGCGAATACGCCACGGCGCTCTACTGCTCTGTCAACGATGATTCGATGCGTTGCCCCGTGTGGCACAGCGGCCCTCCGCGGTGTCTGGACACCCAGCCAGCCGAGGGCGGCTGGGCCACAAATGACTAGGCCAACCCGTCAAAACAAGCATGACAGAGCACTACGTCGGCCACGGGGGGCCGGCGCTACTTCGTCACCGAGCCGCTAATCTCCCGCTACCGCGAGTGTCACGCACTCATTTGTTTGCCCGTGTAGCCTCGCCGTCGAAGGTCAAGCCGGCGCCGTCCTATAGAAACCTCTTTTCCTTCCGCATTTAGCCTCGGCAGTCCTTGCGGCAGAGGATTACCGGCTGGAATCGCCGTGCAACGGCTCGGAGCCTGTGATATAATCACGGTATGGTTCGCAAAGCCTTCATTTTACTTCTAGCGCTGCTGGCCGGTGCTACGATCGTGCTCGCCATCGTCACGCGATGGACACCCATCCACTGGCGAGTCAATCTTTGGGATACGCCCAGCCGCGTTGTGACCGTTGTGCTGGAATGCGGGCACGAACTCGCCGGTGGTTCAGCCACCATCTTCTACGGCTCCCAACCGCCCGCAAACCAGAGCGAGTGGTCAGTCAACGACGTCGTCCTAAAGGCCGGCTATGAAGTGACAAACTCCACCAGCTACTTCGCCCGACCCGGTCACGGCGTGCGCAAGTTCGTGGGTCGGCGGACGCTGGACCTCAAGACGCCGTGGTGGTCCGCTCTGTTGATCGCATGCACGGTCGGCCTGTTCCCCGTCCTGGAGTTCATACGCGGCCCGCTGAGTCTCGGTCTACGGGGCAAGCGCGGCCTGTGTATCCGGTGCGGTCGA
>JADFOB010000034.1 GCA_022563055.1 Planctomycetota bacterium | reverse complement strand
GACTACATCCAGGATCCGGACGGTCGTGGTCCCATCGGCGTGGATCGGGAGTTCCGGAGCTTCTCGTTCGGCAGCAATGCCAGCACGCTGGTGTCCGTCACCCGCTCCTTCTGGATGTTGGTGCGTTCCGGCGATGTGACGCCGAAGCAGTTTATCTGCCCCAGCAGCGGCGACGAGTCGGATCCGACCGAGAACATCGACTTCTACTACGATTTCAAGGACACGGACAACATCAGCTACGGGTATTTGGTACCGTTCGGCCCGCGCGATACGCGGCCGCGCGAGGGTGTCGACAACCGCATGATCATGATGGCCGACCGCGGACCGTTCTATCAAGAGGGGCAGAGCAACCCTCAGTGGGCGTCGCCCGAAACAGGGGACTTGCTGACGATCAACGATGCGCCCAAGTCGTGGCGGCGGTTTAACTCCGGCAACCACGGTGGCGGCGGTAACGGTGAAGGCCAGCAGGCGTTGTTTGCGGATGGCCACGCCACGTTCCACCGAATGCCGGCGATCGGCATCGACCATGACAACATTTACACGCTGATGCTCGACGAATGGGACGACCCCAATGGTTCCAACCGGATTCACGGCGACACGCCGGTCCAGACGAACCCAATACCGTTCCCAGGCGACGATGCCCTGGGCGTGGCTGCTTACTCCTCAACGGATACGCTGATCTATCCGTAGGATCTGGCGCCAAGGGCGTATGCCTTAGGTGTAGCTTGCGGCGGCGGGTGCTGGGTTGGCACCCGCCGCCTTTTTGTGCGCAACCAATTCGTGCATGCAGGATCCGTGACAACGTGACGCAAGACGCGCAACGAAGAGCGTCGAGGGCTCGCCGCGTTGGCCGCGGCGCCATTGGAATCCTCGCCGACGGTCGCCGCTACTTAATGATCCGTCGCGCTGACGGCATCGCCATGGGCGGCTTTTGGTGTTTCCCCGGTGGTCACGTCGAGCCGGGCGAAACTCCTCGTCGCGCCGTCCGGCGAGAGCTGGCGGAGGAATTGGGTCTCGACGTTCTCCCGTTTGAGCGGTTGGGTTCGGTGCGGGTCAGCGCCGGTCGATATGTGCTGGCTGTTTGGCGCATCCGCCTGGTCGGCGGGACACTCCGTCGGGCCGAGGACGAGGTCGCCGAGGTCGGCTGGTTTACCGGCCCGCAGATCCGGACGGTTCAACCGGGATTGCCCTCGAACCAACGCGTGCTCGAGATGTTGGGCGAGTGAACGTCAGACGGTATGCGTTTGGGGAAACTGCTTGAGGCACTCGAGGGCGCGAGGCACAACCCTCTCGATGGCGTCGGCCGGTGGGCAATCGAGGATGGCGCCGGCGGCCTGGGAATGCCCGCCGCCGTCGAACTCCGCCGCAAGATCCACGACGGTGACGCCACCGGCGCTTCGGAAGTTGATGCGAGTCTTGCCCTTGCGGCCCTCCGTAAAGAGCATCGCCAAGCGCACACCGGCGAGCGAACGGGGAACGCTTATCTGATCATCGATATCAGCCGCCGTGCAGCCCGCCGCGTGGATCTCGTCGTAATCCGCGGAGCTAAAGGCCAACTGCCCACCCGCCAGCACTTTCGTGTTCGCATAGATGATCCCAAGCAAGTTGAACTCCGCCCAGGAGCGCCCGCGGAACAGGCGGTCGCCCAGTGCGGCAATATCAGCGCCGAGGGCGGCCAGATCCGAAGCCGCCCGCAACACCGAGGACGTCGTCGTCGGTAAGGAGAACCCCAGCGTGTCGGTCTGGATTCCGGCGAACAGAAGCGAGGCGCTCACGCCGTTGATCGGTCGGCCCGCGGAGCGAAGCAGGTGGTAGACGAGTTCGCACGTACTCCCAGCCGAGGGCACAACCCAGTTCACGTCGCCAAAGTACGTGTTGGTGACGTGGTGGTCGATGTTGACCACACCCCGACCATCCGACCATTCGGTCCCGTTCAAAGCGGATCCTACGCTGCACCGAGATTTCTTGGCTGTGTCCAACACCACGAAACCGTCGGCGTGGGAGAAGTCCTCTGCTCCTGCGATCTTTGCGTCGGCCCACTCGACCAGGAATCCCAACCGTCGCGACACGGACTCGGGCGGAAGCGAGACCTTGGGAGTGCAGGTCTTGGAGTCCAAAGCCATCGCGAGTGCGAGCATACTGCCCAGCGCATCGGCATCGGGTATGACGTGGCTGACAAGGACCGGCGCGCGCATGGTCTCGATGGCTTGGATCACTCCAGCCGGCACTTGGGCCACCCCCGCGCTGTCGGGCTCATGCATCATGGGAACACGCACTCGTAACGGCGACACGTCCACCCGATGACGCATCGAGGAGCACTAGTGTTCTGTCACAAGTAAAACTTAGGGTTCGGTCCACGCCGTGGCGAGCCCCTGCACTGCTCAAGAGCAGTGGCACACAGTCTGCTCCGTTGGATGATCCATCACAACATCGGCAACGGCGTACTAAGCATCCTTCATCGCATCGATCAGGATATCCGCGACCTCGGGACGGGTGAACTCGGGCGGTGGACGCTCACCTCGAGCCAGCATCTCGCGGACTTTGGTTCCCGACAGGAAGATTTGATCGCCTTGAATCTTCGGAAAGGTCTTGCCGCTGACCATGCCACCGGCTTGCTTGGACCAGGCAGCGTGCTCGAACTTCAACGGCGTGATCTTGAGCGCACCCGCGGGAATCTTGTCGAAGAGCTCCTGGGCGTCGAAGGTTCCGTAGTAGTCCCCAACACCCGCGTGGTCGCGCCCGATGATGATGTGGCTGCAACCGTAGTTCTGCCGCATGATGGCGTGCAGGATCGCCTCGCGAGGTCCGGCATAGCGCATCGCTGCGGGCATCACCGTCAGCATCGTGTGATCGGGGTGGTAATACTTTTCGATGATCACTTCGTAGCACTTCATGCGGACCTCGGCCGGGATGTCGCCGTCCTTCGTCGCTCCCATCAACGGGTGAATAAGCAGTCCGTCGGTGATCTCCTGGGCGCACTTCGTAAGATACTCGTGGGCGCGGTGAATGGGATTGCGCGTCTGGAACGCGACGATCGTCTTCCAACCGCGTTTCTGGAATTCGGCGCGCGTCTGGACCGGCGTCAAGCGGTGCTCGCTAAACATCGGGTCGTGGCGCGGCGTGATCGCGTCGATGGTTCCCCCTAAGCAGATGTCACCCTCATCGTACGTCACCTTGACGCCGGGGTGGGCGGCGTCCTCGGTGCCGAAGGCCTTGAGCGCCTGTTTGAGCTTATCTTGTTTGTACTTCTGGGTGACGTTGAGGTAGCCAAGCAGTCGCGCGGCGCCGTCCGTGAGCGCTACGCGGTCCCCGATCTGTATCCCCTCCGCCGTAGCCGTGTCCACAGCGCAGGTGATCGGCAGGGGCCAAACCGTCCCGTCAACGAGCGTCATGTTGTCGCACACGCTGTTGTAGTCCGCCTCGCCCATGAACCCCTCCAGAGGGCTCATGGCACCGATCGCGAGCATCTCCAAGTCGCATTGTTGTCGTTCGCTCAGAACGATCGAAACCTTTGGATCCGTAGCGGCCTTTGACGCGCCGGTTCGATCAACAAGTTGGCCACCATGCGGTTGAATCAGATTCCCTTGCCCCATCCACGTCCCCTTTCAGTATTCCCTTAATAGCGGTGCCGTCACATTGACATTCCATCAACTCACAAGATTAGGAGGATTGGGCGCCAACCGCAAGCCTGCCGTTGCGGAGGCGCGCCGACGCGGCATCCCGCAGAATTACGTGTAAAGGTGCACTAGTGCAGCGTCACAGCTTAGTTTTGGGGTGTGCCACTGCTCTTGAGCAGTGCGGGCGCTCGCCACGGCGTGGACCGAACCCTAAGTTTTACTTGTGACGCTGCACTAGTGTAGTGATTCAAACAGACGGTCTCTTATCCGAACCCCGACCGTGAGGGAGGGGCGGTCCTTGCATCGGTCAAGGCGCTTCCTGACGGGCGCGGTTCGGATCAGGATACGCATCGCCAACCCTGAATCACTACACTAGACTGTCACGGACCAGACGCCCTGTTTCGCAGATTCCCGACCAGAAGATGGGCGGACGGCACCCGGCGAAGATTCAATGCTTCACGGGTGCGATAATCAGCGTCATGCGTCGCCCTTCCATGGCGGCTGGCCGCTCAATCTTAATGGTCTCGCCGAACTCCGCGAGGATGTCGTCAAAGATCCGGACAGCCCGGTCGCGATGAAACCGCTCGCGTCCACGAAACAGCATCGTGAACTGCACCTTGTGCCCGTCGTCGAGGAATCCCTTGGCCCGGTTGACCTTAATCTCCCGGTCATGGGTATCGGTCTTGGGCCTGATGCGGATCTCCTTGAGAACGACGACGTGCGCCCCTCCCGATTGCTTCTGCCGTTTCTTACGGTCGTATTTGTACTTACCGTAGTCCATGATCCGGCAGACCGGGGGCTTCTCCATGGGCGAGACCTCGACGAGATCCAGCCCTACGTCGCGGGCAAGATCCAGTGCCTGCGCTGTGGGGATGATACCGAGCTGTGTCTGCTCCTGGTCGATCACCCGAATGGGCGAAACCCGGATACGGTCGTTGAGACGAAGTGTTTTCGCGATGGTCAGTTACCTTTCAATAAGAACCAGTATCGTGCGACTCGAGCCGCCACATGTGGTGCTACGGGTCGCCGCCTCGCTGCGTCCAGAACCTACAATCATGAACTACAACGCAACCACAATCATAACGCAGCCACCCGGCTGCGCCCTTTCGTTTCGATCTCCAGGAGGCACGCCTTGATGAGCGCGTCCAACGTCATATCGCCGATCGACCGGCCGTCACGGTCATTGACGTTGACGCTCTTTTGGGCAGCCTCTTTCTCGCCGACGACGAGGATGTAATTGACCTTCGCCGCCCGGAACCGATGCTTCTTGGGACCAATCTGCTCATCGCCCAGGTCCAACTCGACTCGCAGGCCGGCTTCTTTTATAGCCGCATGAATCTGCCGACCATAGGTTTGACTCTTTTGGCTGACCGTGGCCACGCCGACCTGAACCGGCGAGAGCCAAAGCGGAAACGCACCGGCAAAGTGCTCGATCAAGATCCCCACAAACCGCTCGGTACTCCCAAACGGCGCACGATGGATCATAATCGGAACGTGGTGCGTATTGTCGCTCCCCACGTAGGTGAGCTTGAAGCGCTCGGGAAGATTGTAATCGACCTGGACGGTGCCAAGCTGCCAGCTTCGCCCAATGCAGTCCTTGACGATGAAGTCGATCTTCGGTCCGTAAAAGGCAGCCTCGCCCGGCTGTTCCGTGAATTCCACACCGCTTTGGACCGCGGCTGCGCGTATGGCGTCCTCGGCCTTGTTCCAGTTCTCGATCGAACCAACCCACTTGTCACTCGTTGAATCGCGCAGCCCGAGGCGTACGCGGTAGTCGGTCAGGCCCAACGTCTCCAGAACACGGCGCGTCAGGTCCACAGTCGTCTGCAGCTCAGCGGCTAGCTGCTCGGTGGTGCAAAAGATGTGCGCATCATCCTGCGTGAATCCGCGGACGCGCGTGAGTCCGCTGATCTCGCCGCTCTGCTCGAACCGATAGACGCAACCATACTCCGCCAGACGCACCGGCAAGTCGCGATAGCTGTGCGGCTTGGATGCGTAGATCTGAATGTGGTGCGGGCAGTTCATCGGTCTGAGCAAGTAGCCCGCCTCGGATACCTGCGCTTGGTCCAGCGCCTGTATCGTCTCATCGAGCGACGACGAATCGCTCATCCGTGCCAGTTTGCCCCAGGCCTGCTCGATCGCGGCGATCATCGCGCGGAGAGCGGCGATCTTCTCCTCGTCGCAGTCCGGGCCGCTTGCCCGAAGTTGCCGGGCAAACTGCAAGGCGCCTTGGATCGCGTTACCCCGGCCCGTCTCAAACATCGCGGGGTAATTGGAGCCCTCGTAGTAGGGGTAGTGCCCGCTGGTTCGGTACAATCCGAGCTGCCCGATGTGCGGCGTGTAGACCATCTCGTAGCCGAGCTTGATCATCTCGCCGGTCAGGTAATTCTGCAGCTCGGTCCGAATCGTGGCTCCCTTGGGCAACCAGAGCACCAATCCGCTGCCCACCTTATCGCTGATGGTAAACAGCTCCAGTTCCTTGCCGAGGACGCGATGGTCACGCTTCTTCGCCTCTTCGAGCCGCTCAAGATAGGCAGCCAACGACTTCTTCTTAAAGAACGCCGTTCCGTAGACGCGCTGGAGCGGCTGATCGTTGACGTCTCCGCGATAGTGCGACCGGCTGACCTGGCGAACCTGGAAGGCTTTGATCACACCCGTGCCGGGCACATGCGGACCACGGCAGAGATCCTCGAAGTGCTTCCCACGCTCCGCACCGGTCACGTAGAAACTGAGCGTTTCGCCGTCGGCACGTTCGGCGTTATCAATCTTGTAGCGGTTGCCCTCACTGCGGAGTTTCGTCATGGCATCGCTACGAGCCACGTCGTGACGCGAGAACGGGCGCTTCTCGTGGATGATCCGGGCCATCTCCGCCTCGATGCGCGGGAAGTCATCGGGCGTCAGCGATTGCGACAAATCGATATCGTAGTAGAATCCGTCTTCCAGCGGCGGGCCGTAGACCAGTTTTGTATCGGGGAAGAGCGTACAGATGGCCTCCGCCATCACGTGGGCACAGCTATGACGCAGGACAAGGAGGCTCTGGGGATCGTCATCGGAAGCCGTCAGGATCGCCAGATCGCAGTCGCCATGGAGTGACGCAGCCAGGTCAAGCGTTTCACTGGTGCCGTTCCGCGTGACCCGTCCGGCAATGGCGACCCTTGCGAGCCCCGGACCGATCATCGCGGCAAGATCCGCAACGGTCGCACCGTCCACCGCATCCAAAATGTCGCCGCTGGGCAGCGTAACCTTCAGCACGAACCTCCACAACGAGCCCCGTCCAGAGCGTTTTGCGAAGTTGTGTACCGAGCCGCGGGCTTTAGCCCGCGCGAATTCGCATTGTAAAAAGACGCCAGGCGGGTATTGCGTGCGATAGGCAAAGACGGGATCTGCTCTATCCGTGGACCACCAAGCTCACAACAGGAAGAAGGCTCGAAGTCCGGCGCACACGGGAGCCGAGCACCACGGTCGACGGTGAACGCCACGACCACGACTACTGGCATGTTCCGCGCATCATCAAACTTCGAGCCGTCTTAAAGCACGTCGAAACCACACGACGAAAATGTGCCGGCATACCGTCCCCACACTGTTACCTACCGGCAGCTTCACTATATCACACCGGCGGAGTGGGTCAAGCTGCCCAGTCAGAATCCCCGAGCAGTTCCCAACTCCAGGGCATTTCCCGGCAATGTGTGCCGAGCCGCGGGCTTGAGCCCGCGCGAATACGCATTGCGAGAAGACCCCACGCAGGCATCGTGTGCGGCACGCAAGAACGGGAAATGCTCGAGCGTAGCGATTGTCGCTCGGTGTCCGAAAAATCGCGCGGGTTAAAACCCGCGGCTCAGCGCGCCACCCAGCTTCCGTAATGGGGCCGGGAAGCATCGAAACGCCCCGGCCGGGGGCTCTGGGCGGGCTCGCCAACGAGCTGCGTGACCGAACAACAGGGTCCAATCAAACCGTTGGCAAACCGAGCAGACTGCCTAGCAGGGCGGAAAGAAGGGCCGAGATCAGCGAGGCGATCACGGAAAGGAACTGGGTCGAGAAGAGGAACCCATTGAGGTCGAGCATCTTAGGTCTCCCGAGCGTAAGGAACCGATACCGTATCCACCGCGCCCCAAAACCGAGCGGCGCTGACCCGATTATAGAACCCACCCACCGCGTGCCAACAGACGCGGAACGCCTCCATGCCCAGGATCGCGGGACTTCCGGCTGCGGCGGAATAGCGGTTGGGGGACTCTGTAGCGTCGGCCCCCTGTGGCCGACGTGGAACGCCGAGGTGTGTTCGGATTCCTACGGCCGCCACGGGGGGCGGCCGCTACATAAAAACAGAGAATGCTCTAGCGGAGGCGTTCGCGGGGGGCAAACATGCCCGCGCTTTGACCTTGGGCGTGCCACCGGCTACCCGCCAAGAAGAACCTGTCGCTGGCGCTCGGGGCTCTGATTGTCGTAGGACAGGCGCGTGCGGAACGGGGCGGATCGGCTCTGTGGACCTCGATGTTGCGCGGGCTCATCGGCGTGGGTCCGAGTCAGCTTCGGTCGGACACTTGCGACCCGACGGGGTATCGCTTCTTGATGTTCCCCAGAGGGCTAACCCCACTGAGGTTGAGGTCAATGTACCCGTCCTGTTCGATCTTCCCAAAGATCTGCTGGAGCGTGCCGATCAGCTCATTGAAGCGTCCCAACGCAAGGACGGCTGCCTCGTAGAGACGCTCATCGCGCGCAAGGAGCCCGGCTGTACCCTTGCCCTGTTCGACCGCGAGCATGACGCCGGCCAAGCTCCGCGACGCATCATTGATGCCTTCGAGCACGTCGTTGAGCTTGGCGAATGACCGGTCGAGATTCTCCTCGGTGCGGTCGATCGCGGCGCCCGCATTGTCGGCGAGCTTCCGGGATTCGGTCTTCCAGAGCGTGACGGTCGCCTTCACCTCCTTCGAGGCATCCCGAAGGTCGCGGACCGCGCCCTTGACGTCTTCCTTGAGACTCTCATCACCGAGGACC
>JADFOB010000033.1 GCA_022563055.1 Planctomycetota bacterium | reverse complement strand
TGAAAGATACGAGTACGACCGTCGCGGAACTGATTAAGCTCGTGGACAACTTCGTGGATGAGCGGGATTGGCAGCCATTTCACGACCCGAAGAATCTCTCGATGTCGATCGCGATCGAAGCCGGTGAGCTGATGGAGCATTTTCAGTGGCTTGGGACCGACGAGCTGGCGTCGATCAAAGATGATCCCCAAGCGATGGCGGAGATTCGCAGGGAGCTGGCGGATGTGATGGCTTACGTAGTCTCATTCGCCAGTACCATGGGGATCGACATCTCATCCGCCCTGGCCGACAAGATGAAAGAGAATGCCGTCAAGTATCCGGTGAGCGAATACCGCGGCCGGTTCCGGTGAAGGCTTGTTTGCCCGCACTGCGGGACGGAGGCTGTGACGGAATCGGCGGGGTCGTCGTCCCGGAGGGACACCGTGATAATAGCCCGGCGATTTATCGCTGGGATTCCCAGTCCACAAGGAACTAGTGCTCTGTCAACGATGATTAGATGGGTTGGTCCGTGTGGCACAGCGGCCCTCCGCTGTGTTTGGACACCCACGCAGCCATGGGCGGCTGGGCCACAAATGACTCGGCCAACTCGTAGCGGTCAATCCGTCGATGTTTTAAGCCGATCCTTGACGGTCGCCTCGATGGAACCGGACGTGCGCGCGGCGCGTTTAGTGATCTCGCCGATCTCCGCTTCGATTCGGGATCGGGTCGGCTCGTCCACGAGCGCGCTCGTGTTGACGCGAACGCTGAATGCGGAAGCCCGGACCGCAGCCTCGGCGAGGACGGCTGCCACGCCGCCGTCACTGATGAGATAGGGATTGGCCAGCGGCAGGAATTCATCAAGGATGTCCAGCGTGTTGGACGCAAGGGCAGCCACCTCCATCGGCACCGCAATGGCCCGCACAATGGCTTGTTGATGTCGGGACTCGAGCGACGGGTCATCCCTGGCTGCCCTCGATGCCGCCATCATGGTCTCATAGACCTCGGCGTCCTGGGTGACCAGCGCGCGAAGAAGTTCATCCGCGCGCCGAAGTTTGTCCGACACCTCTTCGATCCGGTTGCGAACGGATTCCTCCGTCTTCTTTTTGACGGAATAGCCGGCCACCATCCGTGCCATGGCGCAAGCCAGTGAGCCGGTCAGCGCAGCCACGCTCCCACCGCCGGGTGTCGGAACTCTGTCAGCCAACTGATTCAGGAACCGCTCGACGCTCAGTCGTGTGAAGTCTTCCATCAGAGTTTTGCTACCGCTCCAAGTAGGATTCGATCAGTCGCCGCAGCGCATTCGCCGCCGGTCGCGACGCGTCGATCATCGAACTCAGATCGCCCGCAGCCCGGGCCAAGTCCTCGTATCGATCCAGATCGTACCATCCCGGCAGCTCGTGAAGGTCGACACCCGCCTCGATGGCTCGATTGCACGTTTGCGTGGCCACGTCGCCGCTCCCCCAGTCGATCCTCTCAAACAACTGCGGAATGTGGCGACCAAGGCCAAGCAGATAGTATCCGCCGTCGTCACACGGCCCCAACACGACGTCGTGCTCCGCGAGCCGATCGACGGCATCTAGGAGATAGGCGATCGGAAGCGTCGGGCTATCCGCTCCGAGGAGGATCACAGGCCCGGCTCCTTCGTCAAACGCTCCCCTGCACGCACGGGTCAGTCGAGCGCCGAGATCGCCATCGCCTTGACGCCAACAATCATGGAGGGCGTCTGGAACGATACTCCCCAACGCGGTCGCGCGGTCGTCGGGCGTAACAACAAGGGTTACGTCGAGGCCGTCGCAGGCGGTGACAGCCTCACATACCGCCAGCAATGATGCGCGGTGAAGCTCCGCCGCCTCGACCGGACTCAGCGGTCCCACCAAGCGGGTCTTAACTCGTCCGGGTTCCGGGTATTTGGCGAAGATCAGCACCCTGGCGCGCGGCATGGATCCAACGTAGACCAACGGAGCGTTCCGTCAAGCGTCGTCGCCCGCAGCCAGCTCGCCGAGGACTTCTTCCAACAGGCCGCTAAGTGTTACCACACCGAGCATGCGTCCGCCGCGGTCCGTGACGACGACCATGTTGCGTCCGGTTTTCTGGATACGCCCGATGGCGGTCGCAACGGTATCGTGTGGGCTCAGCGTAGCCACCGGCTGCACGTGATCGCCCACCGCGACGAACTCCTCCATCGCCAGCAGATCGTCGATCACGGCCACGCCGATGATATGGTCTTTCGAAGCAGCGTAGACGGGCAATCTTGCATGGGACGTCTTTCTCGCGACGCGCACGAGTTCCCGGCGATCCGCCTGACCGGCGATGGTCACCACGCGGTTTCGCGGAACCATGACCACGTGGATGGGCGTTTGGGACAACTGCACGACCCGGTCGACAAGATAGGATTGATCGTCGCCGACTCCTCGCCCCGCGAGGGCTTCCTGGAGGAGCGCGGCTACGCGCTGTCTTGGATCGAAAACGCGGCTCGTCGCGGAACCCGGATCCACAAGGGCTGTGACGCGCATAGTAAGCTGTCGCACGCACCAGAGGATACCGGTGATTCGCAGCAGTTGATGGGTTCCCGCCAGGACGCGGTGACAGCGCAACAGCAGAAGATTCGGGTGTCGTTGGAACAGACTCTTGGGTACGACCTCTGCAAAGACGAACACCACCGGCGTCAAGAGCAGGATCGTATAGAGTTCCGTATCGGCTTCACCCATCCCCGCAAGACCGGCGAACATGTACGCAACGGCGGTGGTCGTCGCGTAATTCATCACGTTGGTGCCGACAAGCGTGAGCCCTAGCGCAGCCTGTCGGTCTTCCAGCAGAGCCCGGAGGCGAAGCGCGCGTGGATCGTTTCGTTGCGCACCGAGGTGCAACCGTGCACGTGCCGCGCAGTAAAACCCGGTCTCCGCACCCGAATATAAGGCGGAGAAAAAGAGGCCGGTAAGGGCGATTGCGCCGACGATGACCCAACTCACGGCGCCACCTCCCCAGGATCCGTCTCGGTCTCGATGCGGCGCAGAAGCACCTCTTCGATACGCCGGTTTCGCATCCGCTCGACCGTCAGCGTGAGGTTGCGAATGCGGACGGTATCTCCCTCACGCGGTAGCCGTCCCAGCTTGGACAGGACCAGCCCCGCCACCGTGCTGATGTGACGATCGATCTCCTGTACGTTGAAACGATCGGCCCAGATGCGCACGCTCAGATCACCGGGGAGTCGATAGGTGTTCTCGTCGACCCGCTCCGTCGTGCCGTCGGCGTGCCCCGTGCTCCCATCGCTTGGCAGATCACCGACGATGCGCCCGATGATGTCGCCGGTGGAGACGAACCCGGCCGTCCCTCCGAACTCGTCCACCACGACGGCGTGGCGGACCTTCTGAGCCTGCAACCCGCGCAGGAGCTGAACCAGGTTTGCCTGCTCCGGTACGAAGTGCGCCGGGCGAAGCAGTCGTCTGATCGGTCGTTCCGGATGGAGGAAGACTTCGCGCGTGGACACGGCGCCTCGAACGTGGTCGAGGTCTCCATCGACGACGAGCAACGTGCGCTGCTTGGAAGCGCGGACGACTTCAAGCACGGCACGGGGGTCGTCGTCGATTTTGACTGACTGCAGGTCGACGCGCGGCGTCATCACTTCCCGAACGCGCGTCTGCCCGAGCGCTATGACAGCCTGAAGCATGTTGTTCTCGGCTGAGCTGATGGCGCCTTCTTGCGCGGAGTGCTCGACGAGCAGGCGGAGTTCCTCGGTGGTGACCGGACCCGCTCGGGGGGTGGCCGGTGCGAGGAGGCGAATGATCGGATTGACCAGACAGGCTCCAAGTACCCACAGCAGGGGGCTTAGCACGACCTGCACCACGGCGATGATCGCTCCGGCGGGCGGGGCGAAACGCTCGGGTTTCGACAGGGCAATCGCTTTGGGGACGATCTCGCCGAAGAGGATGATGACCAACAGCGTGAGCAAACCGCCCCCAGCCGCCCAGGTAGGATGCGCGTCGCGATAGCGGCTCAAGGCCACAAAGGAGACGACAAAGACCGCCACGTTCACGGCGGTGTTCGTAATCAGAACCGTCATCAGAACGCGGCGCGGTCGTTGCATCAGTCGGAAGACCTGGCGCCCAATCGCCAGCGGCGATCTCTCGAAGTGACGCAGGGTCTGCCGGGTCAAACCAAACAGCGCGGTCTCGCAGGCCGAAACGGTGCCCGAGCAGACGACAAGAAGCGCGAGTACCAACCAAATCATCGCGGGTGCATTCCCCAGTGCCTGATAGTGCAAACGTTAGTGCTCCGACACACATCATTCGACGGCGCCGTTTGAACCGTACCGCGACCGTCAGGGAGCGGATGCGTGAGCGCTGCTGATACCGTAGTCAACCGCTTCCTAACGGGCGCGGTACGGATTGCACCTCGATTCAGGTGTGTCGCAACACTAGGACACCTTTGCCGGTCTTGGGGAGGATCGATCACGGTGCGCCGTCCCGAATCGAGACCTTCTTAAGAGCTGCCTCGATTTGATCAGCGACGGACTCATTCCTGGTCGCTTGGGCGACCTCCTTCCCGCGTCGCAGAATCTCCGCCGCCTGGTCGAACTGACGGTCACGCCGGTAGGCCTCGCCGAGGTGATAGTAGGACTCCGCCGAGTCCGCGTTCAGGCGAATCGCACGATTGAGTTCCGCCACGGCGCGACGGTAATCGCGCAGGCCTACGTAGATCCAGCCCAAGGTATCCAAGGTAGAGGAACTCTCGGAGATGGCGGCGGCCCGCTCTGCGTAGGGACGTGCCAGGGCGTATTCCCCCAGCGCATCCGCCAGAAGGTAGGCCAGGTTGTTCAGCACGACCCAGTTGTTGTCGTCGAGCCTGAGCACCTCGATGTAGGCCTCACGAGCGAGTTGCGCTTCACCGCCCAAGTTGTACAGGTCTCCCTGTTCTTCCAGCAGTTGTCCTCGTTCGGCCTGCGTCTGTGCGGTCTGAATCAACCGCTCGACGATCCCGGCTGCCTCCTCGCTACGCTTTGCCGCCCGGTACAGGCGGGCCAGGATTCGCTGATTGGCTCTGGTGGAACGGTCCTCGCCCGATTCAAAGAGGGCGACGGCCTCCTCGACCGGGAAAGCCTGCACAATGTGGCGAGTCACCGTATTGGCGGCAGTGGTCGTTTCCCGTGCGGCCAGCCCCATAGCCTCTCGAAACGCATCGACAGCTTGGTCCTTCCGATCGACCCGCGCAAGCAGCAGGGCATATCGTGAGACCACACCGGCGATCTTTTTGAGTTTTTCGGCGTGCTCTTCATAATACGCTACCCCGTCCGCATGGCGCTCGATCGTTGCGTATAGATCGAGCACTCTGGCGACCGCTAAAGGCGCCAAGTCGCTGAGCTGAGCACTTCGGTCGTAATCCGACAGCGCCTTGTCGAAGTCCTTAAGCTGCTGCGACACCATCCCGCGCAGGGCGTACCAGCGTGCGTCGGGATGATCGGTTGTTCGGTTGATCTGTGCGGTGACCATGCGATCCGCCTCGCCAAGGCGTCCCTGGGCAATGAATGCTTGCACAAGCTTAGTCGTCGCCATGACGGAGTCCGGTGAATCCTTCACCAGACCTTCCAGCTCCGCGATCCACAGATCACCCCGACCACTCTGCTGGTGCAGACGCGCGAGAAGAAATCGAGGTTGCAGGTCGATCGCCTGCGGGAAACGCCGCTTGATCGTCTCGAGATCCTCCACCGCCTCGGGCACGCGACCCTGGGCGACGTAATGCTGGGCGCGACGGTATAGGGCTTGTGGGTTCTGCGGCGCCCGCTCCAGATAACGGCTCAGAGCGCTGAGAGCTTCGTCGATGTTGCCCGCACGTTCATGGGTCTCGCTGTCGAGCAGAAGCCCGTTAAGCTCCTCCGGAAAACGCGCGAGCAGCTCATCCACGAGCGATCGAGCCCGACCCACATCGTCCAGCTTGCGATGCAGGACGCAGCGGATCCGCGCAGCCAATAGGCGCGAGAGTCTTGGAAGCTGCTCCTGCTGGGCCATCGCGATGACGCGCTCGTACCAGCGCAGGGCCTCGGCGGGGCGATCGACGCTTTGCAGATAGAACTCCCCGAGACTCTCGAGAACCTCGAGAGTGGCAGCCATGTCGGCGGCTTCGAGCAATGTCGTTTCGACAAGATCGAGTTCATCAGCCGCGAGGTAGTGCGCAGCAACGACGATGAGCCCGTTGGCCCGTTCCTGGGTGGTCGTGCGCGAGTCGGCGTAGCGCGTGACCAGCGCCAGCGACTTGTCGGTGCGGTCGGTACGGCCATAGTAGCGGCTCGTGGTGACCACCACATCCTTGTCGTCGGGGTGGAGTTCCAAGAGCCGGCGATAATACTCGTCGGCTTTGGCAAGATTGCCGGCGGTCTCGCAGAGAAAGGCAAGTTGCCGGAGGTTATCCGAATCATCGGGACTATCCTTAAGGGCTGCTTCGCGCCGGGTGATCGCGGCGGCGGGGTCGGCCCGGTCACGCCGTGCGAGGATACTCGCACGGACCCACGCATCGTTGGGAAGCAGACGCTCACAGATATCCAGATGTTGCTCGAAAGCCTCCTGATCGCCGCGAAGCTGTGCCAGACGACCGAGTCCTCGATGGGCTACGCCTTCGTTCGGATTGATCGCGACGGCTCGTTCCAGATGGATCCGAGCCTCGTCCGCTTTTTGGCTCATCAACAAACACTGACCCAGGTAGGCCAGCGTGCGGGTGTCGGTGGTTTGCACCTGGATAGCCTTCTTAAACGCCGCAACAGCCAGATCCCACTCCTTGCGGTACATGTGGTGTAGACCCAAAAGCGTTTGCCCACCCGCACCGTCGACGTTCCGCTGGATTGCGGCATCGAGAGCTTCCTGGACCGCCTTATCGTCGTCCAGGAGTCCACCGATGCGGAGCTTCTCCCGGAGCAATACCCGGTCGTGGGCGTTGGTCGCACTTTGAGCGAGAGGCGTGGCTTTGGAAGTAAGAAGTTCCAGGGCCTCCTCGATGGCCTCCAGCGCCTCGGGCAGATTCTGCTTGCGAACATGGAAGGCAAACCGATCCAGGGCGCGCCGATACTCGTCCTCCTCCTGATCGATGATGCTGAGGATCCCGCGATCCCGCTCCTCGAGCGAGAGGTCGGGACGAAGCCAGACACCCAGCGATTGAAATCGTGTCGATTGAGGATTGGCTTCGATCGCACGTTCCACCACAGCCTGGGCTTCCTCCGCACGGTTGCGACCGAGCAACAACCGGATCAACTCGGTAATCAGGCGATCGTCGTCGGGTGTATTCTCGAGCGCGTCGCGTAAGACGGCGATGGCGCCGTCGGGGTTGCCGTCGAGCGAGAGCTGCTTTGCCTCGAGCGTGGCACGGATCGCCTCGGACTCTACCAGCAATCCCGCCCGCCTGGGCTCGCCTTTCCGCTCAAAGATAGCAGCCTTGAGCTGTGTAGCCTCCGTGTTACCCGGATCAGCCAGGAGGATGCGCTCGCAGATCGACAGAGCATCATCAGGCTCACCCGTCTCAAGCAGCACGAGGGCCCACAGAAGTAGAAAATCCAGACTGCCGGTGCGCTGGGGCGCCTCGTTCCTCACTTCCTCGAGAACGGCTTTGGCAGCGCCGGGCTCCTTGAGCTTGAGATGAAGCCGGGCGAGAACCCGCTTGTTCTCCCAGTCAATGTGGCCGTAGGCTCGAAACCGCTCATCGGCAACGCGGAAGGACTCCAGGGCGGCGCGCTCGTGACCGCGGGTCAGATGGATCCAGCCCTCCTGGCTGAAGGCAAGGGGATGGTTGGGAGACTCGCCTCTGGCATCCGCCAGATACTGCTCCGCACGCTCGAGCTGCTCGTCGCGAGCACCCGGATCTTGGGCGGCTCCCGCCAGTGCGACGCAGGCTTTGGACGCGTGAATGTTGAGTTGAAACACGCGCACCCGGTTTCGCGCGCTTTCGAGACCCGTCCGAGAGAAACCGCGTCGAAGGCGAGCCTCGCAAACCTCGATGACGTCGTTGTGACGATCGGCCAGGCGGTAGAGGACCGCGAGCTGCAACGGTGCACCAAAGCCGTCCGGGTCGGCCGCAATCGCTTCTTGAAGGATCTGCACGGCCTCCTCGAAGAGTTCCGAAAACGATGCGGGATCGCCGGCTTCTCGAACCGCGCGGATCCACTGGTTCAACACAAAACCGGCATAGGCGAGCTTCGCTTCGAGCACGGCTCCGTCGTCGTCGCCCGCCCGCCGTAAGCTCTTCTCGTGATACCGCCGAGCTTCGTCAAGCCGCCCATTGGTCGCGAGGTGTCGAGCGTAGACCAGACACGCCTTGGACACGTCGGTGCCTTTGGCTGCATCGCTGTCGATCCACTCCAGCAGAATCGTCTCACCCGCTTGGGAATCACCGCGCTGGAGGTGTTGCTCCGCAATGGCCATGGCATAGTCAACCTCGAGCGGCGCCAGTTCGACCGCCTTCTTGAGCTCCGCCAACCCCATCTTCGGATACCGCTCATCCTGTGACGCAAGGTTGACAAGTGCCAGACCATTGGCGTTGTGGGCGAGCGCGAGTTCTTGCGGTCTCTTCTCCGCTTGGGCTTCGAGGAGTTCCTCGGCGGCCTCCTTGACGTTGATCCAATCCCTCAGCCCGCCGTAGAGACCCGCGTGCTCCGACCGCCCCCCCCAC
>JADFOB010000032.1 GCA_022563055.1 Planctomycetota bacterium | reverse complement strand
GGAAAGAGACTGAGATTCACTCTCAAATAGAAGATGGCCAAAGTCACAAGGAGACACGCTGTGATCAAGATTCTCTTCCCGCTAATCGTAACGACAACCATTTTTAGTGGATGTGCCTCTCAGAAAACAGGCATCCTCGTGATGGCCCACGGCGGGGGCGACGCCTGGAACCGCGACGTCGAAAGCGTTGTGGAACCGTTGCGAGCGAACCATTCCGTCGAAATCGCTTTCGGCATGGCCCGGACATCCACCATCAGGGAAGGCGTCCGGCGTCTCGAGGAAAGCGGTGCTCGCCGCATCGCCGTGGTCCGCATGTTCGTCTCGGGCGACAGCTTCCTTCAACGAACCGAGCGCATCTTTGGGTTACGCGATGCACCTCCCGTCAACGCGGAGCACGCGTCTCACATGGCCGGTGGCGGCGGGCACGGCATGGAGCCGCCTGAACGAATCATCACAAAGGCATCGTTCGCAATCAGCCAACAAGGCGTCGGTGCGTCATCGCTGGTTGACGAGATTCTCGCCGACCGAGTCAAGGCACTGAGCACCGATCCCGCAAACGAGAGCGTCCTCATCCTCGCCCACGGACCGGGCGACGAAGCCGAGAACGAACGCTGGCTCGCCAACATGAGGCTGCGCGCACAACGCGTTCATAAGATCGGTCCCTTCCGCCACGTGCAGTGCGAGACCCTGCGGGAGGATTGGCCTCAGCGGAGAACAGAAGCAGAACGCCGCATCAGGGCTTACGTCGAGGCCGGTAACAAGGACGGCGGGCGCGTCATTGTCGTGCCCTTCCGCATCGCGGGCTTTGGACCTTACCGGAAGATACTGGACGGGCTGACGTACGTGGCTGACGAACGCGGGTTCTGTCCACATCCCAACATGACGCGCTGGATCGAACAAACCGCCGATGCGTGCTTCGCCAGCCGCTGATCGCTCACCGGCAGGTCCGTGACACTTCCGGCGGCGGGGTGAGCAGGGGCAGGCGACGGCCAAGCCATATCCGCTCCAGCCGGCAACGCCAATGCCATCCGATCAAGCGAGCCCACCATCCCTTGTGCGACGGGGTAGGGCCGCTTTGCCAAGCGAGACCGTGGCCCAACCGGTGGCTCGTATTCCAACGCCAAGCAGACCGATGCCACCCCCGCTCGTTCAACCTGCCGAGCCCGGCGCTCGACCACGACCGGTCGCGGTGGAGCCACGGTCGATTCCGCCGCGTCAACGGCCACCTCAAGCTGCCCCCGCGCCTCAGCCTAAGCGTAGAGCGAAAGTGCGGGCGAGGGCCAGCACCAAGCCCAAGGAAGCGGAAACAACACTCGGCACGCTGGCGGACAGGCACCTTGAAGTCAGTGCGGGTCTGCTCCATCCCGATACCGAAGCCATCAAGCGAGTGCAGCGTGTTGCGGTTGACCCCATCCGGCGTCCGACGCGACAGGGACTTCGACGCGCGATCATCATGAACGAAATCCTCGGTCCCCCCATAGCCCTGCGCCCGCCCGACGACTCGTTCTAATTCATCGTGTCCGACGATTGCTCGATCGCCGTGAGTCGCTCGCGGAGGTCGGGGGGTAGCGAATCGCGGACGGTGTCGTCGATTAATCCAACGGCGAGCAAGTCTTGGATGTGGGCGCGGTCGATGAAGCGATGAGCCTGGAGCTTCATGCGCACCAGCCGGCGCAAGTCCACCAGCTTGAAACCACCCTCCATCTCTACGGAATCGGACGGATCGGGGGCGTTATGATTGTGCTCGGGCCGGACGCGTTCACCGGCAAAGACAACGTGCACGCCCGTTTTGGGATTGGGTCGCCGTCGGTCAACGAACATAAAGACTCCGATCACTTCGACGGGCACCAGATCGGCTGTTCGCAGCGCCTCGGTCACGCGGGCGAGGTCCCCGCGGCGAATCAACACGTCAACATCTTTCGTCGAACGGACGGCACTTTCGTCGACAGTCGCCACCCAGGCAGCCACAGCGTTACCGCCGATGATTGCATACTCGACCCCGGCCGCGTTCAACGCATCGGAAAGCTTGCGCAGGAGGCGTTCGACACGGTCGACGGCCATGACGTATCTCCTAAATGAAGACTTGATGACCATGCCGGAATGATACCCATCGCGGCCAGGTATACGCAACGCGCTCATCCACTCCCCAGCCGAGGGCGGCTGGGCTACAGAACCATGTGGCACACCCGCCCTCGGGTGTGGATCGGCGTCATTCTTGCGACGCCGGCGTTTCGTCGGTCTGCGCCTTTTCGGTGTGAATTCGATAGGCAGCCGCGGCTGCGTGCAGATCGGTCCATGCCTGTCGCAAGCGGATGCGGGCCAGCGCGAGATTGGCGTCGGCTTCAATGACATCGCGCTGTGCCTCGTTGAGCCGGTTCAACGTCTCTTTGCCGGCGACGTATCCAGCCAGCACCACACGGCGGTTGTCACCGGCTGTCACCAGCGTTTCGCTTCGAAGCCGAATCTGCTGTTGTGCGTCGTTGAGGTCGATAATCGCTTGTCGAACCTGCGACCCCACCGCCAGACGCAGGCGTTTCAACATCGCCTCAGCCTCCGCCAGACTGCTCTGCGCCATGCGGACACGGGCTCGACGTGCGCCACCCGTGAATAGATCCCATCGAAAGTCCAACGCACCGGCTGACGACTGGTCCTCCAGTGTGTATTGCAGGTTCGACGTGCGGTCGTAGCCCCAAGAACCACTGAGCGTCACGGTTGGAAGGTAAAGCCCCTTGGCTCCACGCAGTTGCTCCTGTACGTTCTTGACCAGATGCTCCAGTTCGAGCAGGTCGGGGCGGTTCTTCGTCGCTCGCTCGATCCATGGTTCCGGATGGGGAGTCGTCATCTCCTCCTCGGTTTCCGCCGCCAGCGGTGAGAGCGCCAGATCATCCGGCAGCGCCGAACCGGACAGCCCCAGCAACTCCGCCAGGAGCACGCGCCCCGTCTCCTTCAGACCCGACGCGGCGGTCAGCTCCGCCTGAGCAGCCAACACGCGAACCCGAAAGTTGTTGACATCCGCCACCGTCGCCCGTCCAGCCGCCCGCAGCTTTTGCGTCTCCTCGAACTGCTCCTGGCTGAAGACCTCATCCGCGCGTGCAATCCGCACCTGTTCCTCGGCCAGTTGTGTCTGAAAATAGGCGGTATCGACGGCGTGCACGATCAGCCGCTGCACGTCCACTGACGACGCCTCGGACGCACGATAGAGATGCTTGGCAGCCAAGAGCCGCGCCTCACGCACGAAGCCGTCGAAGAGCGTCCAGGTTGCCGTCATGGCCGTCGAGTGTTCGCTGAACGAGTTGCGATCGCCCTTGGCCGGTATTCCGCCGAACAGCGGAAGACGAATCGCATTGAGTAAGGTCGTGACCGCGAAGCTCTGTGTATCGGTATCGGTCGGGATGGCCGGCGTTGGCTGCAACAGCGTGTTGAGTCGGTTCCGACTCGCCGGTGTCTGGAACGTCCGCGTCGAGGTGTGTGTCAAGCTGATCGTCGGATAGTAGCTCGCGCGGGCTTCGGCGATGCGCGCCCTGGCCCGCTCGAGCCGTGCGTAGGTGGCATGGATGTCCGGATTGGCGCGTACAGCCGTAGCCCGCGCAGCTTCAAGGCTCAAGGTGCCTGTAGGAAGAAGTAGTTCCGCCTGCTCGCTGACGACGGGTTGCCCGTAGCCCATCAGTCGCGGGCGCTGCTCCTCGGGAAGTTTCGCGATCGCGTGCGTGTGCCTGTCCAGAACCAGTTGCACGCTGTTCAAAGCCGGACGGCAGCCAACGCAAAGAACGATGCCCAGCGAAAGCACGATGCGAACCACTGCGCCCAAGAGGCAAACCCTGGGCGCCCATCGTCCATCGCCGTCAACTCGCCTCGCCACCGTGTCCATGCTACTCACTCGACTTTCAACAGCTCGTCGTGGGCGGCGGCTTCGACTAGTTCCGGTTCCGGATAGTCCCCACCATAGCGTAGCCAATGCACCATCCGGCGCACATCGTTGACCACGAGGAAGCTCGCGGGAACCACAAAGAGCGTCAATACCGTGGCGAACATAATGCCAAACGCCAGGGATATCGCCATCGGGATGACAGCCTGCGCGTGGGTGCTCCGTTCGAGCAGCAGCGGCAGCAGACCGGCTACCGTCGTGATGGATGTCAGGACCACCGCACGAAACCTCGCCTCGCCGGCGCGAAAGACCGCCTCCTTGACACTATTCCCCTCTCGTAGCGATCGATTGATCGCGTCCACCAAGACGAGCGAATCATTAACGACCACACCCGACAACGCCACAGCCCCGAACAGGCTCATCAACGTAAGATCGTACCCCAGGAGCAGATGCCCCACGACAACGCCGACAAGTCCGAAAGGCAGGGCCATCACGATCACGAGCGGCTGCACGTAGGAGCGGAGTATGGACGCCAACACCGCGTAGATCGCGATGACGGCGATCGTAAATCCGTCGACCAGACTTGCCAGAGACTCGTCCATGGCTTCTCGTTCACCGCCGAAAGCGTAGGTCATGTCGTTGTAATCGCTGACAACGCCAGCCAGAAACCCCGACTCGAGCGCATCAAGGATCTGCCGGGCGTTGGCCAAACGCTCGTCGAGGTCGGCGCGGACCCGAATGCGTCGCTGGCCGTCTTGTCGCCAGATGCTGGCGTAGCTGCGCACCCACTCGAACGTGGCGACTTCATGGAACGGGATCTGGGCGCCCTGCGAAGTCACGATCCACTCGTTCTCCAAGTCGCTGATCGCGCGCCGCTCCTCGACCGGGTAGCGGATGCGCACCTTGACCTGAGAACGCCCGCGCTGGAACCTCGCCGCCTCGCCGCCGAAAAAACCGTGGCGCAGATGCGTGGCCACGTCCGCCAGCGTCACCCCCAAGCTCCGACTCGACGGTCGGAGCTTGACGCGAAGCTCTCTTTTTCCAGGGATCAGGTCGTCGTGTACGTCCCAGACGCCCTCGAACTCTCGCAGCCTGGTCTGGATCCGTTCGGATGCCTCCGCCAAGTCGTCGACATCGTTGCCAAACAAGCGGATCTCGATGGGTCGATTGGTTGGACCCAGCGCCTGGCGCTCGATCGTGAACTCCGTCGCGTCGTGAATCGCCCCGACGTGGTGGCGCCAGCGCTGGATGATTCTCCCGACATCCACGCGCCGAACCTCGGCGGGCATCAGCTCGATTCGGACTTCGCACAGATTGCTGCCTCGAACGGGCATGATGTCGCTGAATTCGCCCACAATGGCGTAAATCTGCCTGACAAGACGACCGTCAGAGGCAGTGGCGACTTCGGGGTCATCGTTGAGCATGTGGGCCGCGGCTTCCAGACGATCGATCGTCGCCTCCGCCACGCTCACCGGCGCACCATCGGGAAAGCGGACCCTGGCGCGGATGATGTTCGCGTCATCCTTGGTCAGCAAGACAAGAGGCGTGCGTCCGCCGACTACCAGTCCGGTCACAATCAACAACGCAACAAGCGAAATGGATAGCGTGACGGCTCGGTTCTTCATCGCCAAGTGATAGACCGGCCGGTACCACCGCGTGATGACGTGCGCAATCGCTCGTTCCATGAACTGCCGTGCTCGGTTGGGACGCTTGGGTTGCGCTTCACCTCCGCGCACGCCGCGATCGAAGACGTGGGTTGGGAGAATCAAGAACGCTTCGAAAGCCGAAGCGACGATGGCTCCGATCACGACCACGGGAAACACGTGGATGAACCGCCCCATGACGCCCACGACATAGAGGAGCGGAACGAACGCGATGATCGTCGTGACCGACGAACCCAGCACGGGAAGCACCATCCGGTGGGCACCCTCGATGGACGCAAGCTCCGGTGGATCGCCCGCGCGGCGACGCGTGTGAATGTGCTCCGCAATCACGATGGCGTCGTCGACAATGATGCCCGACACCATAATCAGGGCGAAGAGGCTGATGATGTTGATCGTCTCTCCGTAGAAGTACATGATGGTCAGCGCGCCGGCGAACGACACGGGAATACCCACGGCTACCCACACCGCGTGGCGAAGCTCGAGGAACATCACCAGGGTGATGAAAACGAGCGTAATCCCCATCGCACCGTTGCGAAGGAGCATGGCGATCATCGAGTCGATCACGGTGGAGGTGTCGCCCCAGATCGACATTCGAAGCCTCTGAGGCAGCCACGCCTGCCGAGCGGCGACGTAATCCCGTACCACTCGCGCGATCTTGGCGCTGTCCTCCTTGGGCGTCTTGTAGATCACCACAATGGCCGCCGGTTGACCGTCGAAGCGGGCGCGCCGGACCTGTTCCTCGAACCCCTCGCGAATGGTTGCGATCTCACCAAGCCGGACCACGGCGTCCTGATTCTCGATGACGACAAGATCCTCGTAGTCCGCCGCCTCGTAGCGCTGACCGGTGACACGCAGCGTCACTTCCTCTTGGGCGGTTCGGATGACGCCGGCGGGCAGGTCGAGGCTGCTGCGCGCTATGACGTCCAGGAGCTGAGCCATCGTCAGGTTGTAGGCCAGTAACGCTTCGGGGGAGACCTCGATCGTAATCTCGTCATCGCGCACGCCAAGCAGCACAACCTGAGACACGGCGGGATTCGTCTGGAGATCGTCCTTCACTTCCTGGGCGTAGCGTTTGAGCGTACGTTCGGGAACGTCACCATAGATCGCGACGCTGATGACCTCGGCGCGTAACACCATCTCCTTGATGATCGGTTTCTCGGTCTCCGATGGGAAAGTGGTGATCTGCCCGATCCGCTCCTTGACGGCCTCCATGACCCTTTGCGGATCATCGACGTCGTGCGACAGGAGCAAAGCCAGCGTACCGAAGTTCTCGCTGGCCGACGATGTGACTTTGGCGATCCCGCTCAGGCCGCGAACCGCTTCGTCGATGGGGATGCAGACGCCTCGTTCAACGTCCTCGGGACTCGCACCCGGATAGGCAACCTCGACCGTAATATGGTCCAGCGAAAACTCGGGGAAAGCCTCGCGCACCATGTGCCTGGCCGACAGGAACCCACCGACCAACATGCAGACCATCGCCAGATTGACAAGAACGGGATTCCGAACCCCCCCCGCGATGAGCCCGCGGAGCAGGTTCATCTAGGCACCCCCGCGCATCGGGTGGATTCGCGCCGGCACTCCCAGGTGCGTCAAGACGACCGCCGGGAGGTAGTCCCTGCAACCCGCTCCAACCGGTGTCGCCGGCGAGGCAACGCTGGCAACGGCGAGTTGCCGGTCTCGCAGTTTGATCCGCATGCCGAGGACCGGTTTGATCAGGCGTGATACAATCAGTTGCTCATCCGGTTTTAGTTCGCACACTTCGGCGCCCCTGCGACCGCGGTAGTCCACCAAAACGGCATCGCCCACCGTTCGAAGCATCGACACCTGACGCCGCCCGAGCCGCCCGGCGGTGGGGTCGCCGGCGTCCGGCTCAAACACATAGACCCACCGGCTCTCGTACAGTGCGTGTCGCGGCACCAGCAACGCCGCCTCCAGCGGTTGCGCCGGTAGCTCCGCTCGACAGAACATCCCGATCGACAACGCCGGCCCTTCCTCGCCCCCATAATCGACCCTGGCTATCATGTCGATGTTGCGGACCTCGACAACCATCTGGGCCGTCCGAGTCCGCTCGTCCACACGCTCGAACCGCGTGACGTGCCCTTCCCAAGTGAATTCCTGTCCGTGAAGCGACCAATGCACCTTGACCGGTGGGCCGGACGCGACGTCCCGTTTTTCCAAGGCGCCCGGACGGATCGCCTCATCAAGCCAGCGCAGTTCCCGTGGATCGAGCCCTACTGACAACTCGAAGGCACTCATGTCCGTCAGGGTTGCGATCGACAGGTGGGCTGTCACGACCTGCGAGGTGCGTGCGTGCACGGCTTCGATCCGCGCGTCGAACGGCGAGACAATCTTCGTGCCCTCCAGATTGTAGCGGGCGTGGCTCAGACGCGCGCGAGCGCCATCCAGTTGCGCCTGGATGTCGAGCTTCTGGTGCGGGACCATCGACCGCCTGTTCGTCAGCTCCGCCAGGGCATCCTTCTGCCGAAGAAACTTCACGTAGATCAGATCCAGCTCTCGTTGCGTGCCGACCTGCTCAACCTCATACAACTGCTTGGAGGTCTGATAGTCTTTCTCGTCAATGTCGAGCACCTTGCGCCCGTTGGCAATGCGCTCATCCAGGTTCGTAAGCTCCTGGTCGTACCGACCCAACGCCGCTTCCAACTGCCGGATCTCAGCCTCGACCTGACGCACGCGCGCGTCGTACACGGTCGGGTCGATCTCGAAAAGCAGCTCGCCCTTGGGGATGATGTTTCCCTGGGCCAGATCGGGGTGGGAGTGCACGAGTTTACCGCTGACCAGCGGAACGATCTCGACTTGATTTCGAGGACGGACCGTACCGAAACCGACGATCGGGAACTGCTCGAAACGAGGCGTGACACGCGAAACGTCTACTTCCAGGACGCGCGCGAAGGCGTCGTGGCGTGCGGGCATCGGCTTCGTCTTGATCAGAAAAGCGCACGCAGCCCCGCCGACCACGACGAGCCCCGCGGCGATGACGAACTGAAGGTTGCGACGAATACGCTCCGTTGTCATGCTTGATTCTACGCGATGGAGTCCCTGTGAAGGCGCCATACTTCCTGCCGGTAGCACTCATCCCCCACCGCAGG
>JADFOB010000294.1 GCA_022563055.1 Planctomycetota bacterium | reverse complement strand
CCCGTTGCGACCGCAACCGAGGCTGCGGAACCCGATGCGTCCGCTTGCGAGGGAAGACCCGTCGAGATCGTGGAAGAAGCGTGGCCCAACGGCAACCCGCAATATCGCCAGGCTGTCGTGAAGTTCGACGACGGAACGCTCGTGCCCCATGGGAAGACCACGACGTTCTGGGAGGAAGGCGGGCGAAAGCTCGAGATCATCTACGTCTGCGGCGTACGCCATGGACCCAAGCTCGCGTGGCACGCCGACGGTGGCAAGTGGCAGGTCTGCGAGTACTTCAACGGCAAGGATCACGGGAAGTGGACCATCTGGGCTGCCAATGGCACGATGGCCAGGCAATGGACGATGATCCACGGCGCCTGGAACGGGCTCTACACTGCCTGGCATCCCAACGGGCAAAAACGCAAAGAGGTCGAATGGGTGTACGGACGCAAGCAGGGAGCGGAGATCTTCTGGGACGAAGACGGATACGAAGTCAGGCGGATTATCTACGCCGACGGTGTCCAGCAACCAGGCGAGTAGCGTCTTGGCGGCGACGCGAGGATCGGCCATCCACGAGGCAGCGTGTGTGCCACTGCTCCGTGAGCAGTGCTCTGCCGCGGGCCGGCTCGCTCTAGCGCTCCGACACAGTTGAATCGAGGCGTAATCCGTACCGCGCCCGTTAGGAAGCGGTTGATTGCGGTACCAGCAGCGCTCACGCATCCGCTCCCTGACGGTCGCGGTACGGATCCGGATGGGTGCCACTGCTCTGTGAGCAGTGTTCCGGGGGCGACCAGCTCGGTGAATGTTGCACTGCTCAAGAGCAGCGGCACACGCAGAGAGCAGCCGGGTAGGGTTTGCCGTGCGAACGAATAGTCCCAACGGAACGCCATGCCCCAAGAGCCCTCGATGAACACGACCGTCTTCGCCGTGGCGTTTGGGGTCTACACGCTGGCGATCGTCGCCATCGGGCTCTACTCGGCTCGCTTCGCGCGACGTAGCGACGAGGACTATTTCCTAGCCGGGCGATCGCTGGGGAGTTGGATGGCCGCGCTATCGGCATCCGCATCGAGCGAGTCGGGATGGGTCACGCTCGGACTCGTGGGAACCGCGTTTACGCAAGGGGTGCAGGCCTATTGGATCATCCCCGGATGTTTGTTGGGTTTCATGTTCAACTGGTTCGTGCTGGCCGGGCGGTTGCGCGAGCGGTCGGACAAACTCGGTGCCCTAACGCTGCCGGATTTCTTCGCGCTGCACTTTCGAGAGAAGGCCCCGCTGCTGCGTGTCCTATCGGTGATCGTGATTCTCGTGGCGATGCTGCTTTACGTGGCGGCGCAACTGGCGGCTGCGGGGAAAGCTTTCTCCGCCAGTTTCGGCGGTATTGATTACCGGATCGGCGTCGTGATCGGCGCTGCGGTTGTGTTGGCGTACACCGTCATCGGTGGTTTCCGGGCGGTCTGCTGGACGGACTTCCTCCAGGCCTTGCTGATGGTGGGAACGCTCGTCCTCTTCCCGGTCTACCTCCTTTTAACGCAGGGTGGATACGGTTTCATCGCCGAGCAGTTGGGAAGCGTCGATGCCGAGCTACTTCGATTCACGCCACAGAAAAGTGGTTTTGCGCTCGTGGGCTTCCTGCTGGGTTCGGGTGCGCTGGGGATCAACTTCGGCTATGCGGGGCAGCCGCACGTTCTTGTGCGTTTCATGGCTTTGAGGGATCCTCGTGCCGCCCGGCTCGCGGGCGTCGTGTCCGTGGTCTGGGGACTGCTCGTCTACTGGGGCGCCGTCACCGTCGGCCTCATGGCGAGGGCGCTCACGGAGGGTGGGGCCGTCTGGGGACAGGATCTGCTGGGTGGTGCAAACAGTGAGCTTGGGCTGGTGCTCTCGGCGATGTACCTGTTGCCGAGTGTACTGGCGGGTCTCGTGCTCGCCGCCGTCTTGGCGGCTATCTGCTCGACGGCGGATAGCCAACTGGTCGTGGCAGCCAGTGCCGTCGCCAGCGATATCTATGCGCGGTTGCTCCGCAAGACGGGTGGGGCGTCGCACATGCTGGTGAATCGAGCCGTCGTCTTCGCCATTGGAATCGGCGCGGTGCTTCTGGTGATCAATCAGGAGGTGAAGGTCTACGACTACGTTTTGACCTACGGGTGGGCCATTCTCGGCGCATCGTTCGGTCCGCAGATCATCCTGATTCTGCTTTGGAGGGGTGCTGCGTACGC
>JADFOB010000293.1 GCA_022563055.1 Planctomycetota bacterium | reverse complement strand
GGCCATGTGCAGGAAGAACGGCTTGGCCTGTTGGGCACGGATGAAGGTGACGGCTTCGTCGGCCTCGCGATCGGTGAGATACTCACCCGCCCGGCGCGGGGCCAGAGTCGGGATGCCTTCGGAAAGCCGCTGGTTTGCCTGGTCGGACCCACGAATCCGCACAGGACCGGGCCATACGGCCGGCTGGACGATGTCATGCGATCCGGCCCGGATTGTGCGCCCTGCTATCTGCGGGACTTGTCCCAATGCGGCCACGATCACCGCTGCATGACCGAAATCTCCGCCGATAGCGTTGTGTCCGCCGTTCGCCGCCTGCTCGAAAAGGCGCCAACGTGCGGATAGCGGACAGATCACACGCCCGCGACAAACGCGATGTTGCCGATATACTGAGCGACCGAACACCCGGGTGGCGGGGTCGGTGCCCAGCAGGCTGGTCCGGGGGCTCAACGAAACGGTATCGGCACGGTGACGTGACCGTCGAGAGGATTGGTTGACAAACCGTGGGACGGTACGCACGTAGACTCCGTAAGTTGTTGATTCACAACGTCTTACATGCGGACGACACACCGCATCAGGTGTCGCTCGGCGTTGCGATCGCGATGCTGGTCACGTTTCTTCCGCTGGTGGGCCTTCAGACCATCATTTCGGTGGGGCTCGCCGCCCTGCTCCGCGCGAACAAAGCCGTCTGCATCCCGATCGTCTGGATCACTAATCCATTCACGATCGTGCCCATCTACGGACTTTGTCTCACATTGGGACGTGCCGTGATGCCGTCCGCGGGCCAGGCGGAGACGGGCGTGCTGATGGCGATCCAGCAGCAAAGCGAGACCCCCGGTTTCCTTCCGTTTGACGGCTGGCGAGAGGCGCTGACTTGGTTCGCCAGCCTCGGCACCGAGTTGTGGGTCGGGTGCGGCATCGTTGGGCTGATCGCCGCCGTGGCGTCGTACGGCCTGGCGCGGTGGGGTGTTGTGCATTACCGCGAGCGACGCCGCCTCAAGATGCTCCGCCGCGAGCTCTTCCGATCGCGCAAACAAGCCACAAACGTCAGCTACCAGCAAAAGGTGTCAGGATGAAATGGCACTGCCGCCGTTTTCATGGGTGTCAACGCGTTTTTGTTCCGATCAGTTCTGCGCGTGCTTGATCGCGCGGCTTCGTGAGTAAATCGTGCGGTTTGGGTCGGCGCTTGATGGCGCGTGGTTCCACGCGCCCCGGACGGTTGCCGACAAGGTGCTTTGCCAGGCTGGCCGAGGCGGCGTCGATCAGTAGCGCGGACAAGGCGGTGTCGCTCAAGACAATGACCAGCCAACTCGCTGCGATCGATTGCATCGCGGCGGTGAAACTCAAGGCGCGCGGTGACACGCCGGCCTTTCGCGCGGATTGCAGCATGGTCTGACGAATCAGGTTGTAGGCCAGCAAGCACGCCCACATCTCCTTGCGAACCATTTCGGGCGTCTTGCAGCGCAGAATGTCCATGCCCATGTTGATCTTGATGGCCCGAATGTCCAACTCGGCTTGCCAACGATAGTGGTACAGTTGGGCGATGTCGCGCTTCGGATACGTCGCCGCGTCCGTCAATGTGGTGACGACGACGAATGACTCGGTGCGAAAGCCCGCCTCGCTGACGCGAACATGAACCTCGCGAACCTCGATCGACGCCGGCATCCGGTCGTAGGTTGGCTGGTCCATCCACTTGGGCTTCTGCGGAAGTTTCCACTCTACAATATGATCGCCATTGCCCAATCGACGTCCCCGACGAAAGTCCACCGTCCGAAGTTGATGTACGCGCGAAACGAAATCGACGTTCAGTTCCATCAGGAGTGCGATCATGAAATAGGAGCAGAAATAGCGATCGCCCAGCAGGATGTCGCCTTGCTTGAAACGGCCCAGTAATGAGCGAAGAAGTGCCGTTTCACCCGTCTCTTTGCCGGTATACGGCCCCATGGCCATGTCCGTGAGCATGCCGGTGGCCAACGATAGCAGCACCACCACGCGGGCCACCGGAAAACCAAGCCCCTTCTTCTGGGTGTGTGCTTGGGGATACGCCTCCTGGTTCTCCGGAGTGTCGGGCATGCTGACGGTCGTTCCATCGACGAGTCGGACATGACGACCATGCCACAACTGCGCTTCGTCGAGCTGCCGTTCGCACCCGTCCGCCAGGTCGATCGCCAACCGTCGAATGACCGACTCCGACAGCTTGCTTCTTGCTCGACAGTAGGCACCC
>JADFOB010000292.1 GCA_022563055.1 Planctomycetota bacterium | reverse complement strand
GTGTCTGGACACCCACCCAGTTGAGGGCGGCTGGGCCACAAAAGACTAAGCCAACCCGTCAAAACAAGCATGACAAGGCACTGGTACCCTATGAGCCCGTTGAAGAACTCGACGACCACTTCCCAGATCCTCACTCTATGGAGTTCCACGGCCGCCACGGGGGATCCCGGCGCGCCGGGACTACTTCTTCAACGGACTGCTATGCGGCGACACGATGGTGTCTTCCGCGCGGCACTACTTGCCACAGTAATCAATGATGCGCGCAATCTCTCTTCTGAGATCGGAGCGATGAACGATCCGATCGACGAATCCGTGTTCCAGCATGAACTCCGCGGTCTGAAAGCCTTCGGGAAGCGTTGTGTTGATCGTATTGGCGATGACCCTGGGACCGGCGAATCCCATCATCGCCCTCGGTTCCGCCATGATGACATCACCCAGGCTGGCGAAGCTGGCAGCCACGCCGGCGGTCGTCGGATCCGTCGCGATCACAATATAAAGACCACCAGCCTCATCCAGACGGCCTATCGCGGATGACGTCTTGGCCATCTGCATGAGGGAGACCATACCCTCCTGCATCCGCGCACCGCCCGAGGCGGTCACGATCACGATGGGTAGGTTCTCCTCGACCGCCCGCTCGATGGCACGCGTGACCTTCTCCCCGACAACCGCGCCCATCGAAGCCATGATGAACTCGGAGTTCATCACACCGAGGATCACCGCGCGACCACGAATGAACGCTCGCCCGACGACGATCGCGTCGTGCTCGCCCGTCTTGTCCTGCGCAAGTCGCAGCCGATCCTTGTAAGGCAACCGATCGCTGAATTGCAACGGATCGGTGGATCGCAGATCCTGTGCAAACTCCTCGAACGAGTCGGGGTCAACGAGCTGTTCGATCCGCGTGCGAGCCCCGATCCGACGATGGTGGTCGCACTCGGGGCAAACGAACAGGGCTTCTTCGACCTCCTTCTCGTAGACCATGTGCCCGCAACTGGTGCAGCGGGTCCACAACCCAGCCGGTACGTCAACACGATCCTCTACCATGAGTTCCTCTACTGATCCCCCGTGCTGGTCTCGTAGCACCACGGGCAAACAAGCTTGCCCATGGCACCCGCCGCGCCAACCCGCAGGATCCCGTGTGAAGGTACACTAGCGCTCTGTCACAGTTGGTCTTGTGGGTTGATCCTTGTGGCACAGCGGCCCTCCGCTGTGTCGGGACAGACACCCAGCCGAGGGCGGCTGGGCTACACAAACCTCGCCAACCCCCACAAGCAAGTGTGAAGGAGCACTAGGCTACGTCCGATTGGCCCGCCTTCACGTCGCCGGCGAGGCGCTCCAGCTCCGCCATGGCAGCCGCCGGTTGCGGTTGCCGGAACACAGCCGTCCCGGCTACGAAGGTATCCGCTCCCGCCGCAGCGGCTGCGCCGATTGTAGCCGTATCGACCCCGCCGTCGATTTGCAACCTCTGATGCGGGGCGAGTCGTCGGCTCAGCTCCGCCACCTTTTCCAGGACGTCGTGGATGAACTTCTGCCCGCCAAACCCTGGCCAAACGCTCATCACGACGACCATGTCCACTTGATCCAGGATCGACTCGATCGCGCTGACGGGCGTCGTTGGATTCAGAGCGATGCCCACCGAGACACCCAGTGTGCGAAGATGCTTGAGAACCGGTTCCGGCTCGTCAACCGCCTCGATGTGGAATGTCAGGTGATCGCTTCCCGCCTTGACGAACGCCTCGGCGTACTTCGCCGGCTCCGCGATCATCAGGTGGACATCCAGGAACAGCTTGGTGCACTTACGCAACGACGCAATCACGGGCGGACCCAGACTGATATTCGGTACGAAGTTTCCATCCATCACGTCGATGTGAAGCATGGGCGCCCCGGCTTGCTCGACCTGTCGCACTTCGTCGCCGAGTTTGGCGAAATCGGCGGCCAGCACGGACGGGGCAATCCGAACCTTGGGCGTCGCCAGCTTGAAATCGGCCCCCTTCATTTCGATGGCCATCCCACCTTCCATTATGCGTCGTCCAACACGTCAATCGCGGCGAAGGACTTGCCTTGCACGAACTCGAGCGAGGCGCCGCCGCCGGTCGAGACATGGGTCATGCGGTCCGCCACACCGGCTTTGCCCACCGCCGATGCGCTGTCCCCGCCGCCCACAATGCTAATCGCTCCACGGTCGGTCGCCTCAGCAAGCGACCGAGCCATCGCAAGCGTACCTCGATCG
>JADFOB010000031.1 GCA_022563055.1 Planctomycetota bacterium | reverse complement strand
AACGTCGAGCGGCATGACCAAGCCTAAAGCGAGGGGATGCTTGACCCTTAGCCTCGGGATTTGGCGCCGAGGAGGCTGCGGACAAGGTCGACGAGGACTTTTCGGTCGATCGGTTTCGAGATGTAGTCGTCGGTGCCGCACTCCGCCGCACGCTCGATGTCACCGGTCTCGCTCAGCGCGGTGACCATCACGACGATGATGTCACGGGTCTTGGGATCGCTCTTGATACGCTTGCACACCTCGAACCCGCTCATTTTCGGCATCATAATGTCGAGCAACACCAGGTCGGGCGAATCGTCAGCCACTCTGGTCATGGCTTGGACGCCGTTGACGGCTGTGATCACGCGCACGTCCGGCAAGTCCTCCATGTAGATCTCGAGCAGCTCGAGATTCTGCGCGTTGTCGTCGACGATGAGCACCGTCGGATTGCCGCTGACCTTGTTGACCTGCTCAGCCATCAAATCCTCCTAATGTTGTGCCTCACGTAGATGGCATTTTTTCAGAGCCCCGACCGTGAGGGAGCGGGGACGACGTTCTCGCCGGAACCACTCCCTCACGGTCGGGGCTCTGATCGCAAAAACGTCGCGAACTCCGAGGCATTACGCTAATTGTCGATCGATGATTGTAGATTGAAAATTGGAAACACCAATCATCAATCGACAATTTCAGAACCGCCCGAACAGTGGGACGGCGGTGATCGCAATGCCACCGTCGCGAACGACACTAAAGTCTGACGGCTCCGATACGCTACGCTCCCAGTACGACTTACCGTATCGAAACTCCGCGAACGGTTCGCCGTCCCGCTCGGAGCGCTCAAACGAGAGCGGGGCTGTTTCCACAGCCGGTTCCACACGATGTATGTGTTGCTCAGGATCGGGTGGGATCGGAGCCGGTAAGTTGATGCTCCAGAAACCGGCGGCGGGCAGCGCCTCGGCTTGCAGTTGAACGATCAGCTTGGTCGTGGTCTTGGCGGCGGCGGACCAGTTGATCTCGATTCCGTCTCGGATCGCCTGCGAAACAGCCATGGCGGGAAAACCAAGAATCGTCGCCTCTCGGGCGCCGGCGATCGTGCCCGAGTAGAACGTATCCACGCCGGTGTTGGCACCGCGGTTGATACCCGCGACGACAAGCCCGATCGGTCGGTCAATGAGCTCCGCAATCGCCAGGCGGACGCAGTCAGCCGGCGTTCCGTCCACGATGTGAATCGTACCGAATCGCCCGTAGTCGGTTCGTTCCACGCTTATGGGCCGGTAGAGGCTGATCGAGTGGCTGCACGCCGAACGCTCCTTCGCCGGGGCAACGACGTGGACCGTGCCGAGTGAGGTAAGGGCCTGGTACGCAGCCGCCAACCCTGGGGCATCGTATCCGTCGTCATTGGTCAGCAGGATGTCCATAGGCGTTCCATACTACTGGATACTACCGGTCGTTGGAGCGAACAAGAAAACCCGCGCCGCCGCTTGGCACCTGCTCGGATTGAATTGTAGGCTTAGCCTTGGGCACGATGCGCGATCTCCAGGCCGTCAAAGTCGACGATAGGTAGTATCGCCCGTCACCCGATTCCGCAAGATGTGTCGGAAATGTCTCGCCGGGTGTTGACCATGCCGGTGATCCGACGGGCTGCTTGATCCAAGCCGGACTGTTGAGGGGGAACAAGAACCATGGACCAGCAAACGCTACTGCGCGGTGGCGAGATTGTACGATTACCGGACACAGCCCCGCGCGTGCGGCTGACCGCCGGCGCGGGAACGGCCAGTCAGAAGACATGGAACCTCCGGCGCCCGGTGACGCTCATCGGCTCGAAGCGACCGGCGCACATCGTCCTCCACGATCAGGTAACTTCGAGGGCACACTGCGTCATCCTTAACACCGGTACGGCGGTGGTGCTCAAGGATCTCTGCAGCGATGCGGGGACTGCCCGAAATGGTGCGAGGATCGATGGCGCCGAAATACTCGAGGATGGCGACAGCATCACGATCGGAACCACGACGCTGCGGATCGAGGTCGAGACGCCCATCGAGCGACCGTTTGAATCGCCGCCCGGCCAGGAATCCGGACCGGCGGCTCCGTTGGCGTTGCCCGTGGCTGTCTGCCTGGAGAACGCCAACGACGTTTGGCGTGTTGACGATGCCATTGCGCTGATCGGTCGACATCCCGACGCCATGATCCGGCTGGATCATCCGAACGTTTCCAAACGCCACGCCATCCTTTTCCCATTCCTGGGTGAGCCGGCCATCTTTGACGTCGGCGGTGCGACCGGTGTTTGGGTTAGCGGGCGCCGATGCACGTTCGCCCGACTCGCCAGTGCGGAGCGCGTTCTAATCGGCCCGTTTGCGCTGACGGTCTGGTTCGGGGAATCTTCATCGGAGGCGTGCGCGGACGGCACTGAGGGTAGCGAGCAGTCTCCGTTCGCCCGCCGGCAGCGCGCGGTTAAGTCCCACACTGAGCGAGGGGCGAAGTTGGATCCGGATAAGCGTTGGGAGTCGTGGCTCGCTACGCTCCGTCGAAGCTCCGCCGGATCCTGGGAACGCATGCACGTCCTGCCCCAGAACACCCAAGCTGTCACGGGCGGATCGCTCTGTGACTCGCGAGCTAATGGAAACTCGGAAACTCGCAGTGTGACGCGGGAGTCCGCGCCGCGTTCCGTTGGACCAAGCAGCGGGCCGCGTGATCGGGAGAGCTCGGGACGCTCGGACCAAGCAGGAACCGAGTTCGAGACGGACGGTTCCGGGGCAGACGGAGATGAGGCGAATGGGCGACGCCGGGAAGAGGAGCTGGCCCGCCGCGAAGCCGACGTCCAGCGGCGCGAGCAGCTTTTGACGCGACGTTGGACGCAGCTACTGTCGATGAGCTGCTCCCGGTGCGGTCACCCGCTCGCCACGCCGCAGGCAGCTCACGAGCGCCGAAGCTCGCCGCCCGATCCACCAACGACGTGGTAAGCCACAACGGAGTGGCGGCGAGTCAGAGCTTGCCCATGGTGCCACCTTCCTTCAACTGACGCGAGGGGGAACGCCACTCCCCGCGTTCGCTCTTGAGATTTCCTGGCGCAACCACGGATTCCGCCAGGGCTATCCCGCCCGCCCGGACCGCGATGCTGGTCGCCGGACACCTCCGGCGGTCCACGGGTCGGGACATCGGAAGGGGCGCCAACATGGATGCACAATGCAATCAGAGTCCCGAGCGTTAGCGCGGGTTTTCTGGTGCGACGCCGGCATCGGTGATACCCCGCGCTTGCGCTTGGGGCTCTGTTGAGTGCGGGCGAAACCCCGCGCTTGCGCTTGGGGCTCTGATCGGTGCCGCCGGAAGTGGCACGGATCCGGAATCGGCGCTGCGGGTTTGATACACGGGCGTTGGTGATTATACTGAACAACGGTGTAGGGTTCCGTGACCGTGGGGTCACGGAGGAACGGCCCGAATTGAATGCGACGCGGGATGCCGTTGTGTCCCCGTGTCAAGCGGTTTCTCGGTTGTGCCGAGGAATCGCGTATGCTCGTCCAGGATGTGCCATGGGTCACGATCTGTTACGAAACGTCTCAAGCCCCGACTCGGGAGATCGCGCGAGTACGCTCTTCATGATTGCGCTGCGGGTCGTGTTCGTGGTGGCGCTGATCGCGGTGGGGTGGAGCCTGGCGTCGGATCAACGTTTGGAGCAGGGCGCCCTGGCAGGTCATCGTGACCTGATCATGGTCGTTTTCGCCGGTTGTTCGCTGGTTTTCATCTCGCTGGACATTCTGCTTCCTCGAAAGTCCCTCTCCGCCATCGCCGGCTTGTTCTTCGGGTTGATTGTCGGGATGGTGTTTGCCTATGGTCTTTCGCTGATCGTCGACCTCGTGGTCGAGGCGAATCTGTCGAGCGGTGAGATTTCCGACGATCCCGCTCTGGCGTCGTTGGTCAGCGCGCTGAAGCTGGCCATCGGGGTGATCTGTTCATATCTGGCGATCAGCTTTATCCTGCAAACGAAGGATGACGTCCGGTTCGTGATTCCCTACGTCGAGTTTTCGAAGCAGACGAAGGGATCCAGGCCCTTCCTGCTCGACACCTCCGTGATCGTCGACGGACGAATCGCCGACATCGCCAACACGCGGATCATGGAGGCTGAGCTCATCGTGCCGCGGTTCGTCTTGCAGGAGTTACAGACCATCGCCGACAGTGCGGACAAGCTCAAGCGCACGCGTGGGCGGCGCGGTCTCGATATGCTCAACAAGCTCCAGACAAACGACAACGTGGACATCAGCATCCTCGAAGCCAGACCCGAAAGAAGCGCTGCGGGCGCGGGCGTTGACGAGCTGCTGGTGGACCTGGCGATCCAGTTGAACGGCAACGTCGTAACGAACGACTACAACCTTAACAAAATCGCGCAGCTCCGCGGCGTCACCGTGATCAACATCAACGACCTCGCCAACGCGCTCAAGCCCGTCGTGTTGCCCGGTGAGACCCTTTCCGTCAAGATGGTCAAACCGGGCGAGGAGGTTGGGCAGGGCGTCGGGTATCTGGAGGACGGGACCATGGTCGTCGCCGAGGGCGGGCGTGACCATGTCGGGAAAACCGTGCAATTGAGCGTGACGAGCGTGCTACAGACCTCCGCCGGCAGGATGATCTTCGGCCGGCTCGACGGCACTGCTGAGCCCGATCGCCATCGTTAGCAGTCCGTCGAAAAAGTAGCGTCCGCCCCCCGTGGCGGACGTAGACCATCAAAGACTATGTGTCTCCGGAAAGCCGTCGTCGAGTTCTTCAGCGGGTTGTTGGAGACGCGTGACGACGTGAGGTGTCGGCTCAATCGTAGAGCGTGTCTAATATGACAGCGCTGGAACCACGTTTACGAGCCGCAGGCTTAAGCCTGCGCGATCTCAAAGCGGTTTGGCGCTACCGAAGACCGGGGCATCGCGCGGGCTAAAGCCCGCGGCTCGGTTCGTTTGGGACAATCCAGCGCTGTCATATTAGAGCGGTTTCAGCCAAAGCGTAGCGGCCGCCCCCCGTGGCGGCCGTAGAACGCCGCAAACCGTGGGTCGCGGTACGAGCATCCAGTTCTTCAATGGTCTGTGCAGGCCGCTCCCTCACGGTCGCGGTACGGATCAAAGATATACCGCGTCTGCCCACACCGCTAAACACCTACGAGCCGGTTGTTGATCAAAGGCGCTCCATAGCGGTTGCGAGCATCTGCCCGATGTTGGCCGGCGAATCCGCCACGGCGACGCCGGCCTCTTTGAGAGCTTCGACCTTGGATGAGGCGGTACCCTCCCCGCCGCTGATGATCGCGCCGGCATGTCCCATACGCTTGCCCGGCGGCGCGGTCTGTCCCGCAATGAACGCGACCACGGGCTTGGTGATGTGCTCCTGAATGTGCGCGGCGGTGACCTCTTCATCCGTACCGCCGATCTCCCCGATCATAATCATCGCGTCGGTTTTGTCGTCCGCCTGGAACAGGTCGAGCAGCTCGATGAAGTTTAGTCCCTTAACCGGATCGCCGCCGATCCCCACACAGGTGGACTGGGCGATCCCGCGCGTGGTGCACTGCCAGACAGCCTCGTACGTCAACGTCCCGCTACGCGAAATGATACCCACGCTCTTGCAGCCGTTCTCCCTGGGTTTGTGGATGTAACCCGGCATGATCCCGACCTTGCACTCGCCCGGCGTGATGATACCGGGGCAGTTGGGACCGATGAGGCGGACCCCCTTGCCATCGAGATATGCCCGGGCACGCACCATATCCAGCGTGGGGATCCCTTCGGTAATCAGCACGATGAGTGAGCAGCCCGCGTCGCCTGCTTCCATGGCTGCATCCGCGGCAAAGGGCGCCGGAACGAAGATCATCGACACCTCGGCTCCCACCTGGGCCACCGCGTCGTGGACGGTATCAAAGACGGGCAGCCCGTGCTCCGATTTCGTCCCACCCTTGCCGGGCGTCACACCACCGACCATTTTCGTGCCGTATTCGATAGCGCCCGCGGTGTGAAACGAACCGGCCTGCCCGGTGATACCCTGGCAGATGACCCTGGTGTCCCGATTAACGAGTATGCTCATAGTGAGATAGACCGTCCTTTCCCGGTAGAATCGAACCACGCCTTGGCGGCGATGGATTCCCATCGGCGCGAAACGTCTCCACCGAACCCGCAGTATCTCACGACAAAGGATGATTGTCCACGCCGCCGGCGAGGAAGGTAGCATGACGGGGCCGTCACATTCCCGGCGAGGTGGCCGGAAGCTTGGCGTCGTGTGTAATGTAGCGCCCGCCCACCGTGGTGGCCGCAGGAGTCCGAACACGCCACGGCAATCTGCTGGAGCGCAACCCGACGAGCCCGAAGGAAAGGGGCAAAAACCAAGGCAGCAGCCCCATGCCGCAGAGGGACGATGGTTCATAGGGTCCGGGCGATGTTCCGAGATCGCCCCACGAGAGGGCGGTTCCGCTGGTTGAGGTTCCGAGACTACCTGACGAGGCTGTTCCGAGACTACCTGACGAAGGTGTTCCGAAACTACCCGACGATGACGGAGCATTGTGACAATGATATCCGCCATGAATATAGTCATTGTGACAACCGTCAGAGTTTGTTCTGCCAGAATGAGCCTCAGCGGTTGCCGACAGCGCAATAGTCACAAAGAACGAGAAGGCCAGCCCACGAGCTTTGCATCGCGTTGTTTTTGACATGTCTATCTCCCTTTGCTCGGGATCCTGGGTCACGAGCCAATCACACTGCATTCACAGGATACGATAAGAGGTGGGCGGTCGCCTACGGGTGCTCATTGGCCGCGGCGTGGTGTCGTGGATGTTTCTTGCGAGCACGAGGCCCGGACCCGGAGCGTGAAGTCGCAGCCCGCTGCTGGAAGTGTCGTGTACCCTGGCATGACGTCCGGTAAGGCGATACCGTTGCGCTTGTGCTCGATCGGCGGCTGACGCGTTGCGTTTCGTCCGTCGGTGCGGCCACAAGAGCATGTGGCACACCCCCGGGTGTGGATCGTATGACCGACCCTCCCCAGCCGAGGGCGGCTGGGCTACACGCGGAGTTTTGGCCTGTAATGGAACGTTGGGCACGGTTTATCTCGAAGACTGCCTGGATCTGGTTGATTGCCTGGCCGATCGTCGCGCTGGCGGTGTGGGTGCCTGCGCCGCGGGTCCAGACGCTGCTCGAGGACGACGACACCGGTTTCCTGCCGGTGGACATGCCGTCCCGCCAGGCGTTCGCGCGGCTCAAGGCGGAGTTCCCCGACCGCGCACCAGCCAGTCAAGCGGCGGTTCTGTTTGTTCGTGACGCCGGCTTGACGGACGAGGACCGAACACTGGTCGATCGAGTCGCCCGCGCGCTCGAGGCGCGGAGCCAAGCCCTGAATTGGCACGTTCGCGCCGCAGCCACGGCACCCTACCTTCGACCGCTGCTTCAGAGCGCCGACGGTTGCGCAGCCGTCATTGCGGTCGACCTTCCGGCTGAGCTGCTCACGCACAGCAGCGTCAATCGCGTGCGCGAAATCCAGCGCGTGCTAAAGTCGCATGTTCCACCGCCGGACCTCGAAATCCACGTAACCGGCAGTGCGGCTCTGGGTGAGTTGCTCGACCGCTACGCCAAACGCGATGTCGATCTGACCACCGTCTGGGCATTTGTCGCCGTGACGGTCATCCTGCTCGTGATCTACCGGTCGCCGGTCGCCATGCTGCTACCGATCGTCTCGATCGCGGTGTCGCTGATGCTCGCCCTTGGAATAGTCGGTTGGGCGGCGGCATCCTGGCTCCCGGTCACCGGCCTCGTCGAGCTGCTCATCATCGTGATCCTGGTGGGCACCGGCGTGGATTATTGTCTGTTTCTTTTCGCGCGTTTTCGCGAGGAAATGTCGCATGGTAAGGATGTGGCCCAAGCCACCGAGATCGCCCTCACCCGTAGCGGCGGCGCGATTCTGGCGAGCGCTGGGACCAACGCCGCCGGTCTGGCTACGCTCTTTCTGGCGGACAACCGCGACCTGTATACATCCGGACCGACAATCGCTTTTGCTATCTGCGTGGCCACGTTCGCCGTGCTCACGCTGACACCGTCATTGCTTCGGCTCTTTGGCGGCTACCTGTTTTGGCCGGCGGCGCCGGGGACGATCGATCGATCGGACAGCCGGATTTGGACGGCGATTGCCGCAACGGTCACGCGGCGTCCGGTCGCTTCCGTTTTGGTCACACTCGGTGTGTTGCTTCCGGCTGTGATCGTCGGCACCACCGTCCAACCTCTCTACGATTCCTACGAAGAATACCCGGCTGATTCGTCGTTCGTACGCGGGGCGATGTTTTATCAGAAGCACTTCTTCCAAGGGCAAGGCGTCAGCGAGCAGACCTTGATCCTCTCCACCGATGCGAGGCTGGATACGGCTACAGCGCTACCCGCACTCCGGCGGACGCTCGATGGAATCGCCGAGCGCTTAGCCCGTGAGTTTCCCGTCCTCTACCAGCGCGACTTGCAGGATCCCCTGGGCTCGTCCCGAAACCGCGGTTCCTCGAAGCAGGTCGGCTTGCTGGATCAACTGACAGCCGGTGCGATCGGCCGAATCGCCCGCGATGCCTACGTCGGAAAAACCGGTAAGGCCACGCGAATCGACTTGGGCCTGGCGGTGGAAGCACGATCCGACGAAGCGATGGACCAAGTGCCCGGAATCCGTGCGGCTGTACTCGAGGTAGTTGAAGAAACCGGGCTCCTCAACGCCATTGGCGGGAGACAAGTCCGCGTCGACCTGTCCGGTCTGACGCCCGAGTATCGGGACATGCGCGATCTTCGAAGGCGGGACTTCCGGGTCGTCGCCGGAGCTGCCGTGACGGTCGTCTGGTTGATCCTCGTCTGGTTGATTCGGTCGCCATTGCAGTCGCTGGTTCTGGTCACATCTACCTTGCTTAC
>JADFOB010000030.1 GCA_022563055.1 Planctomycetota bacterium | reverse complement strand
GAGGATCGTGTTGGTTGGCTTCTCGGTGTTGAAGACAGCCTTGACCGCCATGCCCATTTCCGGCTTGCCCTCCTTGAGATAGCCCATCAGCTTCGTGCAAACCCCTTCGATCTCCACGCTGATGAGCGGGCAAGGGGTGCTCGCACGGAAGGGAGCACCCGGATAGAGGACGGTGCTGTGCGTATAGACCTTACCGACGGTGGGCGCCTCGACCCACTCCGTCTCATGCCAGCAATCGGGGCATTCGCACCGTGGCGGAAGCCAGAGTCGCTTCTCGTCGCACTGCGGGTTGGTGCACCGCGTGGCGAGGAGCTTCTTCTCAAGAAGCCCCGTAAAGAACTTGCCCCATCCGCCGTAGGAGTGGATGTGGTACCAATTCTTCTTGTTCTTGATGACCAACGGATCCTGGCTGAGAACCTCCGCAGTCGTGCCGTCCAGTTCAACCGTCATGAGGTTATCCCTTTCTGTTGTTTCATAGGGTCTGGAGCAGATCCCGTTCTTGCGTACCGCACACGACGCCCGTCCGGTGCCGTCTCACAATGCGGATTCGCGCGGGCTAAAGCCCGCGGCTCGGCGCTGTCTGACACACCGAAGCTCACGGCTTCTCCATGATCGCGCAGGTAACATGGCTACCGGTACCGGCGTGTGAGATCGCGCACGCACGTTTGACGTTGGGTACCTGGAGACTGCGGAAGTCGTCCGGTTTCTTCTTGCCATAGCGTGCCCAGCGCTCCGGGTCGGCGTGGAACTTGTCCCACTTGCCCTGCATCTGCCAGAGCACTTCGACCAACTGGAAGATGCCGGTCGCACCGACGGCGTGCATCGTGCCGATCAAGCCGCCGGATGGATTGGTCGGCAGGCGACCCTCCATGTAGGCGTCGCCCGACTCGATGAACTCGCGCCCCCGACCATAGGGACGCAGACCGATATCCTCGTACGTCTGAATGTCGCTGATGGTAAAGGCGTCGTGCGTTTCCAGCAGATCAAAATCCTCGACCGGATCGTTGATCCCGGCCATATGGTACGCCAGGTAGGCAGCCATCCGCGACGCGAGGAACGAACTGAAGCCGGGCCACTCCGTGCGTTTGTGCGTGAAGTAGTCCTTGTAGGTTTCCTCGGTCTCGTTCGGCAGAAGCAGGATCGGCATGTTGCGACGGTCGGCTGTACGTAGCGTGTGCGTCCCGCCGCAGATGGCGGTCAGCTTCATGGGTTGATCGGTCAGCTCGTAGGCGACCTTCTCGTCGGCAAGAATCAGGACGGCTGCCCCGACGCTCATCACGCAGCATTCCAGGAAGGACAGCGGGTCGGACACCATACCGTTCTCGAGGACGTCCTGCACCGTGTATTTGCCGGGGTTCTGCGAGTAGGGCGAGTAACAGGCGTACTCATGGTTCTTGCAGGCGATCTTCGCCAGCGTCTCACGCGGCACGTTGTTCTCGTACTGATAACGCTGGGCCATGAGGGCGTAGTAGGATGCGTACATCCAGCCAAGCTCGCTCTCGAAGTCCTTGCACGCCGCGCTGGCGATGTAGGCGTTGCCCACCTTCGTCGAGACCTCGTCCATCCGCTCCCACCCGATGACGGGCACGCAGTCGGCGTAACCCGACGCGACCGCCTGAGCGGCGGACAGCACGGCGGATCCACCCGTTGCGCCGCCCGTCTTTACCTCGATGTTGCCCAGCGGGTCGAAACCGAGATAGTCGTGAATTTTGGCGGCCCCCAGGAGCTGATCACCGAAGTGGTCGGCGAACTGCGAGTAAACGCACCAGTTGACCTTCCGCCGGAGCTCCTCGGGGGAGACCTTGAGGTCGTTCTCCTCGACGGTCATCCTGAGCGCCTCGATGCACAGTTGCGAGGAGTTTTTCTCGGGATATCTCTTGCGATAGTCCGTCAAGCCGCCGGCTACTATGTAAACCGGTTTCTCAAACTTGGGTATTCGCAGATTCCCAGATCCGAAACGAATCATCCGTCACCACCTTTCTATCCACCAGAACCTCGACGACTTCGTGTCGATCGGTACCGCTCGCTGACGCTCGCCGTGGTGGGGAATATAGCAAGGAAACACTGCGGGGTCGACGGCGTCGCTTTCAGTGCGAGATCCCGCTCATGTCTTTGAGTTCGTGCACTGCTTGGCCGCTGAGCCGCGACCTTGGGGAACGCCGCTCTCCAGTGGTACCGACGTGCCTGTTCAGTCGCCCGCGAAGACGTTGGGGATGTCGCGGAACCCGCTCAGAACTCGGGCGACTTCGATCCCGTCTCGCATTGCGCGATAGAAGATGACGTAATTGCCGACGGGGAAACTCCGAACCGATTCGCCGAGTTCATCTCGCGTGCGGCCGACGCCCGGCTGGGTGGCCAGCGTCTGAAACTTGCCCACAAGTACATCAATGAAACCATCGGCAGCGGTGACGTTGTCTGAGGCGATGTAGAGCCAGATGTCGTCCAGGTCCGAGCGAGCCTGTGCAGAAAGGCGATATCGGCTCATGCCCGCCGTTTCTTCTCTTCGGTGCGGCGCTTACGTCCCTTGGCCTTGATGTCGGCGGCGAGGGCGTTGAGCGACCGGTCGTCATATTCGCTAACTTCATTTTTCTCAAGCTGGCTCCATCCAACGGCGAGTTCCCCGCGAAGCGTTTGCAACCTCGTGAGACGAAGCTGATCCTGCTGTTCAAGAAGCCGCAGAGCCTCGCGAATCACCTCGCTAGCCGACGTATATAAGCCGCTTTCGACCTTCTGTTGGACAAGCTTCTCCAGCATCGGAGAAAGAGAGATATTCATGGGGCCGATTCTCCTTAGCGCTCAGAAGTGTACGTCGAATAACAAGGAATGTCAAATCCTGTTATTCGGCGGGCCGAGTCCGAGAATGACGGTCCAGAGGCTTGTGCACGCCTTCAACTTCGACGGACCGTCAGTGCGGGGTGATTTTCAGCAGCACCTTGACGTTCTGCGGTTGTTGGCTCGCCTCGAACGCTTCAACCGCGTTTTCGATCGGATAGACGCGCGAGATCATCGAGCGAACTTCGACCGCCTCACGGGCGAGGGCGCTGATGGCATCGGGGAACGACCCGCAGCGGCTGCCCAGGAGCGTCACTTCGTTGACGACGATGGGGGCGAGGTTGAGCCGTCCCGGCTCGGCAAAGGTGCTCTTGAGTACGATCGTACCACGCGGACGAACCAGCGACATGGCGATATCCAGTCCGTCGGGTGAGCCGCTGCACTCGACGACGACGTCGCGATCGGACCGGCGGATCAGTTCGTCGACGTGGATGCCTTGGATTCCCATCTTCTCGCAGAGCTGCAGTGTCTTTGGATTTCGCCCGATGACCGTCAGCTTACAACCCGTCGTGGCGACAGCCTGAGCGACCAAGAGTCCGAGCCTCCCCGATCCCACGACACTGACGGTCATCCGCTTCTCGATCGAGCACTGGGCGAGCACTTGATAGGCTGCCGCCAGCGGCTCAATAAAAACCGCCTGCTCATCCGAGAGCGCCTCGGGAACCTCGTGCAGGTTCCGCTCCGGGACAGCCACCAGGTCGGCGAAGCAGCCGTCCCGATCGGAAATCCCCATGACGGTCCGCTGCGTGCAATGATTCGCCAGACCGGCCTGGCACATCTCGCACCGGCCGCAGACGCAGTTGATCTCGCACGCCACACGCTTGTCACGCCATGAAGCGGACCCGCTGACGACCGTTCCGACCATCTCGTGACCCAGAACACCACGAAAGCTCGCGTATCCCTGGGTAATCTGAAGATCGGTGGCACAGATTCCCGCCAGATGCACGCGGACCAGGCATTCGCCATCGCCCGGTGTCGGATCGGGATAGTCCGGCTTGAAGGCAAGGCCCGCTTGTGGGAAATCCCGCCGCGCCGGTACGCCCGGATCAAAGATCACTGCTCTCACTTCGGGTGACTCCCTTACGAGCGTTTACGAAAGGGCCAAAGACCCCGACGAGAGTCGGAATCGAGCTTGGCGTCCAGCGCCCCACGCTGGGCGAACGGATCGGCGGTTGCGTCCAACCACCGCGACCATCGGGCTGCGTCGTGCTCGTGGCTTTTGCCCGTCAGGCGCATCAGCGATCGCTCGGCCTCGTAGACCACGCCGAAATCGCGCTGCCGCAGGCTTCCGATTAGCGCGCGGACGCAGACCAAATCCGGGTCGTATCCCAGGAGTTTCGCGGCGGTAAGCCGTACATCCCGCGAGGCGTCGCGCTCGAGCCGGTCAACAGCCACCGCGCGCACGACACGCCGCGAGGACTCGCCTATCGCATCGCTCCGCACGGCATTGCACAGAACCCGGCTAGCCTCCCAACGCACACCGGCACCGGCGGGTCGTACACCGGATGGCTCCTCCGTGGTCGTAAGCAGGACGATCATCGTGTTCACCGTTTTGTCGCCCTGATGCTCGCCCAGTGCGCGGATGGCTGCACAACGTACGGACTCGCTCGGATCGGTTCGCGCCGCAAGGGCGAAGGCATCGAGGGCGACGGGTAGGCCGGCGTGTCGCGTTCGAGCGATCTGTTGGATCGCGCTGCGACGCACATCCGCATCGTCGTGCTCGAGCGCCAGCAGGACGTAGCGGCTCACGTCGGACTGGGTGGCCAGCACCGCCGGTTTGTACCTCTGTTTGGGACGGTTGCATCCTGCCGGAAGCAGTCCCGTCGCCAGCAGGGCGATCGCCAGCGCCCACGGTAGGCTCATTCCCGCGCGTCTCGTGCTCCGGGGTCCGTGACACTTCCGGCGGCACTCATCAGAGCCCCAAGCGTAAGCGCGGGGTTTCACCGGTGCCGGCGTCGCGCCAGAGAACCCGCTCGCTGACGCTCGGGGCTCTGATTGCGTGACGCATCCATGTTGTCGCCCCTTCCGATGTCCCGACCGGTGGGCCGCCGATTCCGTCACGGACCGGGCATTGCGTGCGGTGCGGAAAGACGGGAGTCGCCCTTGAGCATTCTCCGTTTTCGTAAGAGCGGTTCTTCTCGCTACAACGAAGCCCAAAGCCAACGGCGCTCTACGTCGGCCACGGGGGACCGACGCTACAGAGCTGTGGGTCCGCCCGAGGCGGACTGCAAAGTCCCGGAATCACTATTCTCCCGCGGCCGGTAGTATCACGCACCCAACAGTGTGGACGGTGCCTGGATCCGGTGTTCAACTGCTCACGCTCCGGCGACGATGCTCCAGCGGAGGTGAGTCGGGCGGACGTCGTGGGGAATCCGCAGTCGCTGCCGGATCGCAGGAAGGTCGATGAGTGAATTCCGTTCTCGTGGTGGTGTTTCTTCCCGGACGTGGACTTTACGTGCGATCTGCGTCGCCGCCGGGCTCGCGGCACTTGCCACGACCGCCTGCACGGTGTCGAGACCGGTAACACGCGAGGATCGGCTTGTGTGGGCTCTGGCTGCGCACCGCTCGGGAAGTGGTGACACGCGCCACGCTGAGCCTGCGGTCGAGGGCTCGAGCCAAGGCAAGCGGTGGCACATCGACTTCGGCTTTCGCACGAGCCACACGAAGCTCTCCTCGACCGAGCAGCAACTGGATCGACGCCTGGATCTTCCGCTCAAGACGGACATTCTGGGCGTGTACGACCATCCTACGACGCCGATCGACCGAAAATCAGGTCTGGGTCTCAACACTTTCTTCCTTGGCGTTGGTCGCAGCGAGGCCGACTGGCTGGCGTGGAGCTGCTACTTGGTGGGCGGTTTCAGTGAAGACAAAAAGCGTCAGCGGTTCTTGAACCAGCGTCTATCGGTGAGTTTTAAGTACGCACTCGTTCTGTTGGGTCTCAAGGCGGAGGTTTATCCCTGGGGTCAGCCTCGGCATGACGAGACCGAAACTTGGAACCAGCGGTTTCGTTCGAGCAGACCCTATGTGTATGGGGGCGTCGAGACGGGATACATCAGTGGTGAAGGGCGGGGACGCTTCTCCGTCTTCCCGGCGGGCGTGTACGCGGACAAGGTGACGGTCCGCGATTGGGTGGTGGGGATTCCTCTTGGACTTGGCTGGCGCCTTCCGCTGGGAAAACACTGGTCATTCACGATGTCCGGTGATTACACGTTCCATCTCTATAGGCCCCAGGAGTACAACAGTTGGAACGTCATCACCGGGTTTCGCTACCGGTTCTGATGGGCGCTGTGTCACTGCTCTTGAGCAGTGCTCTTGCGGATGACGTGCAGCACTGCTCAAGAGCAGTGGGACGCGTAATCAACGACCCGTATTCCGTCCACCACGGGGGTGTGGACGCAACATCATTCGGAGGGTTTCTCGGGCGCATCGGAATCCGGCTCCTCTGTCGGCTCCGCATCGTCCTTCACCGGCGGTTCACTGGGCGATTGGGGCGTTTCCTTCGCAGCGCTATCGCGCGGTGTTGGGCCGGCGGGTTGGGATGTCGAGGTTTGGGCCGGCGATAGGATCGGCATTTTCACTTCCGGCGTTGGGCCTGGACTCTTGGAAACTTCACCGCCGACACCCGGCTCCCCAAGCTCCTCGACGTAGCTGTCGCCCAAATCGGTACCATCCACATCGCGACGTAACAGAAGATAGACGATCGTGCTACCGCAGAAGTAGAACGAGGCGAGGAACGACCAGACCATGACCGCCACGAGCAGCACGACGATGCCGATAAGGGCGGCCGAGACGCATTCGTAGAACGCCAACTGGGACCAGTTGGGCCAGGCGTGGACGGAACCCTGTTCCGGACCGGGCCAGATCAACGCGAGTTTGCTCAACGGTTCCCCGTCCACCCCGCGACTCCACCAGCCAAAAGGTGACGTCCCCAAGCCGACGATGGTGTGCGTCACGCTGAGCCCGAGGATCGTAAACCATCGGACGATCGCCCAGCAGACGGCGGCGTAAACCAGGGCTAAGAACGCATAGACGACGGACTTCTTCGAGAACGCAAAGGACATGCTGCGCGAGAAGGCGTCGAATGCGTCGGATCCCTCGGTTGCGACAGCCGGCCAGAGCAAGCTTCCCCCAACAACCAGGCCGACAAGCAGGGCGGTAATGACGAACCCACCCAGGATCGCCAAGAGGAATGCGATGCCACTGACGAGATCGCCCAGAACCGGCAGGCGAAGCAACACGCCGCCGAGGAACAACAGCAGCGTGATGATGAGCGCGAACGCCAGCGGTATGCAAGGTGCCAGGTAGAAGCCACGGAACAGGTTACGCCGGACGAACGCCATGGATGCGGTGATGGTCAGTTTCTCATCGCGCGTAAACTGGACGGCGGTCATGCGACAGATCGCCCCGCCTGCGACGGACCAGATCAGAAGTGATCCAGCCCCGAAAACCAGGAAGAACAATGTGTGGTGTCTCAACATCCACCAGACGCCGTGCCACATGCCGGCCACGGCGCCCGCACGGGTTGCCAGGGTGCTCGCTGAACGTTGCCCGCGCGCAAGGTCCGCGCTGCGACCGGACGGATCCAGCCACGATAGACCCAGCACGCCGGCGACACAGCGCTTCTCATGTTCGCACCAAACCTGGAAAATGCCGAACTCACCCTCCGGTTCCTCGTAGAGGAGGTCGAAGCGGGAGGTCGACGTCATTTCTCCGATGGCGTCCTCACCCACGCGGCTGCCAGCCGTCCAAACGACGTCCAGAAGTGCGCCAAAGGCGAGTGTGGCGATAAGAGCGGCGGTTGCGAGCCCCAGCTTGGCAGGATCCACGGCGAAACCGAGGATCCGGACAATGTGCGGTAGGCCCGACGCATCGGCCAATCCGGCACGAACCGGTTCAGGCGTTTCTTGGGTCATTTAGCGCTCCTTGTATGCGGCGCCGCGCATTATAGTCGGAGCCAAGGCGTCGGCAACGTGCCCGAGTGCGCACGTCGGTGGCAGGGTCCGTAACGGAATCGGCGGCTGTTCCTGCTGGTGAATGGCTGTGCAAACCTAGCGGCGTTGCGGTCATCGATTGCAGCGCCGGCGGGGCGATTGAGAATAGCCCAGCGTCCCTGCACCCACCACCGAGTGTCTCACGGGCCCGTAAGCCCTCGCACATCGCCGGGATCAGGCGTTGGAACCGGATTCCACTTCGGTCATCAGGTGATTCCACGACTCGACTTCACGCGCGGGATCCACAAGAGGGGCAAGCTCGCGGCATCGAGCCTTGAGAAGGTCGTGGAACACGTCGTCCTGCTCGGCGCGGCTCAGCAGGGATGCGAGTCGGCGCGTGTCGCCGACGGGAAAGTAACCGGGGTAGTCCGGTCCCAGGAGTCCGACCGAGCCGGGGATTCGTGATGAGATAACCGGTCGGGAAGCGGCAATGGCTTCCGAGATCACGTTCGCGCCACCTTCCATCCTGGACGTCAGGACCAGCAGTCGACTCCTCGCCAGAATGCGAAGGGCTTTCCATCGAGGCAGTTCGCCCATCCAGTGATAGCGGGGGTTGTTGGCGGTGTGCTCGCTCGCCAAAGCCTCCATCTCCGCCGTCATGGCCTCTCCGACGTGGACCACGCGCACGCGAGAGGTTGGCGGTAGCAGATCGGCCGCCATGGCCGTGCGAAACGGATCCTTGACCGGACGCAGATGTCCGAGCACGCAAACCTCAAAGACATGGCGGCGAGGCTCAGACCTCCGCGTCGGTGCGGATGCCGACTGACGGATCACGCGGACCTTGCCGCGCACATCTTGGGGCAACTCTTCGATCCCAAGCGGTTGCAGAACGATCAGGCGAGTCGCCAACTCGAGCGCCTTGCGAGCGTTGCCATCGGTGTGGATGTCGCCGTAAAGATCGGTGCCCGTAAGAGCCACAATCAGCGGGCGATCGGGATGCTCCTGCGCGAAGCGCTCGATCGATGGGAAGCTCCGAAGCGCGTGCAGGGCGACGAGACAATCGCACTTCTCGCCGCCGTAGCACGG
>JADFOB010000291.1 GCA_022563055.1 Planctomycetota bacterium | reverse complement strand
CGAACGGCGGCGACCATCCCACCTCGCCCGTGCTTGAATGCGTCCAAGGGACCGTTAGAGGTAAACTCGGCGACGCTGTTCACTCGCGTACGTTCATCCAGCGCAGTTCGACGAGGCGATCGACCACCCATCATCTTGCACGCACACCTCACTCGCGGTAGGGAAGGTTGGACACTCCCGTGGTTGATACCGACAAAGCGGTACCGCAACGGTGTCGCACCGACGGGCAAGTGCCGCGCCACACTTCAACCCACGGTCGCACGGACCCATCGTATCCGCCGACGTCGTTGCCCGTCAATCGGAATGTGACGGCCACGACGCACACGGCGACAAGTTCAGACGTTAACGAACGCGGTGAAACCCGTCACGCAAGGGGATTCGGAAGCGCCGGCCTGTTATTCCGGTACGAAAAAACCATCGAGCATCAGGCTATCGGCGGGCAGGTCGGTGCGGACGTAGAAGTCGTTGATCTTCTGCCGGTGGAACTTGCGGTAGCCGCGAGCTTTAAGATAGGGTTCGATAGCGCCGCCACCGGGACGATCGTTCTCGAGGACGAGGACTCGCGGCTTAAACCGCTCCAGCGAGAAGCCGTCCAGGACATCGAGCTCACAGCCTTCCGTGTCGATCGACACCAGGTCGATCCGCCAACCGGAACCCGGAACCCACGGGCTCTGCCCGGTGGACGCGTCCTTGCGCTCCTGGAGCAGTATCTTATCGAGCGTCGTCACGGGAACGTCGATCTCGACAAGGTGCGCGCCCTCACGAACGCAACGATCGACGTGCTCGGGGTCGGCCTTCAAGAACGATAGAACGGGGACGTTCTGAGCCACCGTGAATCGGGCGGTTCCGGCGCTTCCGCGTTTGCTCGCCGCCGCCCAGACGACCCGGCTTCGCGGTCTGGCGGCGGCGGCTCGCTCACAGAGTTCACGAATCGGCTCGATCAAAAGCCCGCTCCAGCCCATCTGTTCCAGGAAGTATGTATTGCTGAGGGTTATGCCGTCGAAGGCACCCACTTCGATGAAGTAGCCGGTGGTGAGACCCCCAAACACCTGCCATAAGATGCGGTCCTCGCCGAACTGGGCCCGGTAGAGGTGGTCGAGCTTCAGTGTCGTCATGCTGTCACTCTCGCAGCGTCAGACGTCCCCGGCCCCGGCGGCGGCGCCTTCGCAGGGCGTGGCGGCGAGTTCCTCGGGCGGGCGATAAATGCGGATCGCCGACAGCAGCGCTTCGAGGCGATGACTGTAAAGGTGTTGCGACAGCGTTCGCCGCTGGCCCGCCCGGGCGACCGCGACCAGTTCGTCCGGGTGGCTTAGGTAGTAGTCAATCTTGTCCAGGAGATCCTTCTCGCTGGTGAACACCGCACATTCCTTGCCGACCTCGAAACATTCCTGAAGTTCGAGTTGGTCGTAGCAGAGCATGAACCCACCGGCTGCGGTAATCTCAAAATGGCGCATGTTCAAGCCGGTCTCGGCGTTGCCGTTGACCAGGTTCAGATTGATCGCCACCTCGCGGAAGTGGTTGAAGTAGGCATCGGACGTTGGTAACGGCGGTTTGGCGGTCAGCCCATAGGCGGCGTCCCAGCGGTTTCCGATCAGCTCGAAAACGTCGCTCACGTGCTGCTTGAGGAAGACCACGAATCGATCGCGATTGCGGATGCACAGGGCTGCGTTGAAAAAGAGCTTGGCGTTGAAATACTGTCCGGTTTTCTCGATCTTCGTCTCGGGCGGGTCATCGGGTTGAACCGGCGTGCCCAGATGGTAGAGGTCGTGGTAGACGTCGTAGAAGGTCATGTCCGCCATGCCGCCCCGCACAGCCTCAGTGAGAACGCCCGCAAACAGGCTGCTGCTGGGAACGGTCGCATCGGGTGCGAAATAGCTCGTGTTCTGCCCACCCACGAACGAGACAGTGGGGCGATACCGGCTCGGGTCGAGTGGCTCGGTGTTGTAATCACGATCCGGGGCAGCCATCGGCAGGTGTAGTACGCTGGGCACGCCGAAGTCCTGCAACTCGCGCACCTGCGCGCGGTCCCAGACGGCTTTGACCCAGTTTTTGTTCTGTAAGCATTGCCAGGTCGTTGGCCAACCCAGGCCTTGGAACGCCGTCACCAGCGGATCGATGAAGTGCGACAACAGGGGTCGCATGTGCGCGTCGTGGACGAGGTCGATCTCTCCGCCATCGGAATCCGCTAGAAAGGCAAGTCCGGCACCGCTGGTATCCAGGAGGAGATCCACCGGGTTGTCGCCGATGATGG
>JADFOB010000290.1 GCA_022563055.1 Planctomycetota bacterium | reverse complement strand
GGTCCTGGGCCGGTGAGCGGGGGGTGGCGTGCAATCGCAGACGCTTACCGTGGACCGGCAAATGCGGCGGTATCGGGTTCCGCGAATCGCGTTCATCAACAAGATGGACCGGGTCGGAGCCGACCCGATGCGGGTCGTCTCGGAGCTCGAGGCCAAGCTGGGGCACGTGGCTGTTCCGATGCAGCTTCCGATCGGGCAGGAAGAGGGCTTCATCGGCGTCGTCGATCTCATTCGGATGAAGGCTGTCTACTTTGAGGGGTCCAACGGCGAGGACGTTCGTGTGGATGAGATCCCGGAGGCACTTTGCGGTGATGCCGATCGGGCACGCAACGGAATGCTGGACACGTTGAGCCTCTACGATGATGAGCTGATGGAGGTCATGCTCGAGGGTCACGATCCGTCGGACGAGCAGATTCATCGGGCGTTGCGACAGGCTACGTTGAGCCGCGAGATCACACCGGTGTTCCTCGGGACAGCCTACCGGAACAAGGGCGTACAGGAACTTCTCGATGCGGTTACGCGATACATGCCTTCGCCGCTGGACCGTGTGGCCTTTGCCTGCGACAACGCCAACGACGGTGCGGAGGTGACGATTACCGCCGATCCGGACGGTCCGGTTGTTGCGATGGCCTTCAAGATTTGTGATGAACCGTTCGGACAGATTACCTACGCCCGGATCTACCAGGGTACGATGGTGAGGGGTCGCGTGTACAAGAACGCTCGGACGGGCAAGTCACAACGCGTGGGGCGTATCTACCGCATCCATGCCGACAAGCGAGAGGATTTGGACTCCGCGCGGGCGGGTGACATCGTCGGGTTGATGGGAACCGACTGTGCGTCGGGCGATACGCTCTGTGATACCGAGATCAATGTCTCCTTGGAGCGCATGCACTGTCCCGAGCCGGTGATCGCCATTGCGATCAAGCCGGAGCAAAATGCCGGGCGCGATCCGATGTCCAAGGCGCTCGCCCGTTTCACCAAGGAGGATCCGACCTTCCACGCACGTTACGATGATGCGTCGGGCGAGACGTTGATATCGGGCATGGGTGAGCTGCACCTGGATGTCTACGTCGAGCGCATGCGGCGGGAGTACAAGGTTGATGTGATTGTCGGACCGCCGCGGGTGCAGTACCGCGAGGCGCCGACGGTGGAGACGCCCTTCAATTACAAGCACAAGAAGCAGACCGGCGGATCGGGTCAATACGCCCATGTGATCGGGAGGCTCATCCCGCTGGACGCGGATGCCGAGGAAGACTACGAGTTTGAGAACAAGGTCACGGGCGGGCGAATCCCGACGGAGTACATTTCGTCGGTGAACAAGGGTTTCCAGATGGCCCGGTCGCGCGGTCCACTGGCTGGATTCGAGGTCGTCCAGACGCGTATGGTTCTGGAAGACGGCTCGTCACATGCCGTTGACTCATCCGATCTGGCTTTCCAGGTCTGCGCACGGGCGGCGTTTCGCGAGGCGATGCGCGACGCGAAACCGGTCCTGCTGGAACCGATCATGAAAGTCGAGGTGGAGGTTCCGAGCGAGTTTCAGGGCTCGGTGATGGGCGACCTGGCTACCCGGCGTGGGCTCATCACCGCCAGTGACCCGAAGGCCAACACCGTCGTGTTTCACGCGGAAGTTCCGCTTGCCAACATGTTCGGTTACGCAACCGACCTCCGCTCGGCGACGAAGGGGCAGGCCACCTTCTCGATGGAGTTTGCCTGCTATCGTCCCACGCCGCGTGCCGTTCAGGAGGAGATCCTCCTTCGCCTCCGCAAGGACAAAGACAACGACCGCAAAAAGGCCGGTGTGACGCGCCGGTAGGGTCCGGCAATCGGACCCAAGCAGTTCGCCAGCGTTCCGGCAGGGAGCGAATCGTCCAGAAAGGTCAACGCTTTGTCCCAGTTTGGCGAGAACAGATTGTTGAGCGTGCGGCCAACATGTGTAAAGCGGCGTGCGCGGCTACGCAGCTTGGCCAGCTTCTCCAGCGCGGTATCGGTTCGACAACGGCGGTCGAACAGGCGATAGACCTCATCCATGATGTCGCGCAACGTGCGTAAGTGTGGCAAGCCTCTGGTGATCCGCTTGAGCGTTCTCTTTTCGCCGGCCGTCAGGTGATGTTTGACGAACAGGTAACGGTTGTCGAATAAGTCCGTGATCTTCTTCTCGATCCGTTTCTTACGTTGGGATGCCTTCTTCGTGTTCTTGGACGGTCTTCCCCGGCCCAGCTTGGGCATCGTAGCCTTCAGCTCCTTACGCACCTT
>JADFOB010000029.1 GCA_022563055.1 Planctomycetota bacterium | reverse complement strand
TCTGCTCAGCGGCGGTGCATCGGACGACGAGTCCAAGATGGTCTCTCAACTCCTGGCTGCCGAGGGCGTGGACGGACAGCTTATCGAATCCCGCCCGAGTCTGGTTCGCAAGACGCGCTTCATCGCCGAGGACACCAAGATCCTCAAGGTGGATCGGGCGCAGTGCCTGCCATTGGATTCGGTGGCTGAGCGCCGCGCCGCGAGGGTTCTCGAGGAGCACTCCAAGATCGCCGACGCGGTGATCTTCTGCGATTTCGGGTACGGGATGATTACGGGCAGCCTGCTCGCGCGCGTGTTGCCGGCCTTGCGGCAGAGCGTGCGTACGCTAACGGCGGACGTGAGCGGCGGGCAGGCCAACTTGCTCAACTTCCGCCACGTCGATCTGCTCTGTCCGACCGAGCGCGAGGTCCGGGCGATGCTAAACGACCACGATTCCGGTCTCTCCGCCACCGCGTGGAAACTCCTGGATCAGACACAGGCCCGCCACTTGTTCGTGACGCTCGAAAAACGCGGGATGGTGATGTTCGAGCGCCGCAGTCAGGACCGCACCTCACCGGAGTGGTCCTGGCGACTCAGAAGCGAGCTGCTTCCCTCCTTTGCCGACCGCATCGTCGACCGACTCGGGTGCGGGGACGCGCTGCTTGCAGCCGCGACCCTGTCATTGGCGTCGGGTGACAACCTCATGCAGACCGCCTACATCGGCAACGCCGCCGCCGCCATCGAAATCTCGATCATGGGCAACAAGCCGGTTAACGCGACACACCTACGCGATTGGCTCCCCACACGCCCAGAGCTTGCCCAATCAAGCACCGTCGCCGATCATGTCAAGGCGATGGTCTGAAGAAGACCCGGTGAAGATTGTCGATTGAGGATTTCTAATTTTCAATCTGCAATCCTCAATCGACAATCTTCAATCGACGTTCGACGTTTTCCTCTTTGTTGGAGCTGGCACGATGGCGGGCGAGGATGGATGGTACTACGTCGACGAGCAAGGCCAGACGGTGGGACCGCTGGCGCGCGAGGCGTTGATCAAGGCGCTTCGATCCGGCGGAGGTGCAAAGACACTCGTGTGGGGACCGGGCGTTCCCGAGTGGACCCAAGCGAGGCACCTCGGATCGCTGGGCCTTGGTAGAGCGGCGCCCGCACCACCCAAGGTGGTCTCCTCGCGACGATCCGACGAGATTGATTTCGAGATCGTCGGCGACGACATGCAGTTCGTCGAGGTCACGCTGGATCCCGGTGAGCTGGTGGTCGCCGAAGCGGGCGCCATGATGTACATGACCGACGGCATCCGGATGGAGACCGTCCTTGGCGATCCGAGCAAAGAGCAGGGGTTTCTCGGCAAGCTCTTCGACGCCGGCAAACGAATGGTCACCGGCGAGTCGCTGTTTCTGACCACGTTCGGTGCGGTCGGGAACAAGCGTGAGCAGGTCGCCTTCGCCGCGCCCTATCCCGGCAAGATTATCGCGATGCCCCTGGACCAGATCGGTGGCGAGTTGATTTGCCAGAAGGATGCGTTCCTCTGTGCAGCCCGCGGCGTTCAGATCGGAATTGCGTTCCAAAAGAAGATCTTGGCCGGCCTGTTCGGCGGCGAGGGCTTCATCTTGCAGCGTCTGACCGGCGACGGGCTCGCCTTTATCCACGCCGGTGGGACGATCCAACGGCGAGAGCTGGCAAAGGGCGAAACGCTACGGCTTGATACCGGTTGCCTCGTGGCCCTTCAGCCTTCGGTCGAGTATGACATTCAGATGGCACGCGGGATCAAGAACGCCGTCTTCGGCGGTGAGGGTCTGTTCCTGGCGACGCTGCGCGGTCCGGGAACAATCTGGATGCAGTCGCTTCCGTTTACTCGCCTGGCCGGGCGGATTCTGGCCAACGTCGGTCCTCGGGGCAAGGGCGAAGGCTCGCTCCTTGGCGGCTGGTCCACACTCTTTAAAAGCAGGAGATAGAGGTTTTGGGAGAGAGCACGCCGAACGGCGCTAACGGTGCATCCTCGGACGCTGCGAAGGAGCCCGCACACAAGCGGGCGTTCACGCGCGCCTACTGGATGTGTAACAGCATCGAGATGTTCGAGCGCCTGGCGTACTTCGGCATTCGGGCGGTCGTTCCCATCTACATCATGCAGGCGACCGAGCCCGGCGGTCTGCACCTGACGGCCGTCCACAAGGGATGGATCTACGGATGGTGGGCGTTCTTCCAGTCGATCCTCCCGATGGTCACGGGCGGGTTCGCCGATCGCTACGGCTATAAACGTATCCTGGTGGGCGCCATCAGCGCCAACGTAATCGGCTACGTGATGATGGCCTACATGCAGTCCTATTACGGTTTCTTCGCGGGCATCCTTGTGCTTGCCACGGGGACAGCCTTTTTCAAGCCCGCGTTGCAGGGCACGATCGCCCAGAATTTGACGAGGGAGACATCGTCGTTGGGTTGGGGCATCTTCTACTGGGTGGTGAACGTCGGCGCGGTGATGGCGCCGATTCTGGCTACCCTGATTCTCGGAAGGCCCCACAGCGCCGAAGGTTGGCGCAACCTCTTTCTCGCCTCCGCCGTCTTTACGAGCGTGAATTTTCTCTTACTGCTCACGTTCAAGGACGTACCGTCGGGAGCGGACAAGTCGGAACGCTTCATCAAGGTGTTCGGGCGAACGATCGAGAACGTCTGGCCCTACTGGTTTGTGGGTGGCACGTTCGATCGCGCACGTGGCGTCGTGGGTGGTCTCCTTTTTGGCGCGGGGTTCATCGTCCTGAGCTTCAAGCCGTTTGCGTGGGGCGCCTCGGTGCAATCGGTGTTGGGCTGGGTTGCGATGGCTGTGGGGGGCTTTGTTCTGACGTGGCTGCGCGGTGGCCGGTTCGTCTGGCAGCTTCGTTTGCCGGCGTTTCTGCTCATCATGTCCTGCTTCTGGATGATGATGTACCAGCTTTGGGATCTGCATCCCAACTTCATCGAGGATTGGGTCGACAGCTCGATGATTGCGGCGCATGTGCCGTTTGATGTGTGGAAGGACTATGGCGATCGGGGATTGATACGGGTTCCGCAACAGATCCTCCTGAACCTCAATGCCTTTCTGATTATTCTGCTCGTTGTGCCCATCTCGTGGCTCGTGCGAAAGATGCGCGCGCTGAGTTCCATGCTGATTGGGATGATGGTGGCCACGGGCGGAATTGTCATCGCCGGCCTTACCGGCAACGGATGGACCCTGCTGCTGGGTGTCGCCTTCTTTTCGTTGGGAGAGATGCTGACGGGTCCCAAGAAGAATGAGTATCTCGGACGGATCGCGCCTCGAGGTAAGAAGGGGCTTTACCTGGGCTACGTCAACATACCCATTGGTCTGGGCGTTGGGATCGGTTCGATCGTGGCCGGGCATGTCTACGGCGCCTATGGCGAGAAGGCATCACTCGCGCTCAAGCACTTCGGGGCCAACACGGAACTACTCGCCCGGGCGGTGCAGGGTGCGGATTGGAGCGATTCGCTCGAGCTGATCCCCGAGCTTCTGGGTATCGACCGCAACGCGGCGCTGGACCTTGCCGCTGAGGAACTCGGGCAGGCGCGTGACGCCGCCGCTGCCACGTTGCGGAGTAGTTTTCGCTACGACCGCGGGCAAATTACGAATCTTGGACTTACCTATCTGGCGCTGGACCCGGAGTTCTCCAAGAAGGCTACGACCGGTCTCGCCTCAGCGCTCGCCAAGCGCGATGACGATCCGGCCTCGCAGATCGAGGAGCGACTGGAGCTTGGCCGAAAGCTGTCCGAGGGAGAAGTGACAATCGATCAGATCGGCGTGGCGCGTTTTGTCGACCTGCTGCCCAAAGTGATGGGGACCAAGCGGGTTGAGGTGTTGGAAGTCCTTCGTGACCGGATCAACCGCGGGCTATCGGCCGACAAGGCGAAGGAGAATACCGACATCGTTGACATGCTCTGGGATCGCTTCGGGAATGACCGCGAGACGCTCAACAACCTGGCCCTGGAGTACCTCGCACAGGGCACGAATCGCATGCGCAGGGTTGTCGAGACCATGACCTTTGACGACCCGGTGACCCAGATCGAAAAGCGAGTTGGAATCGGTCGAACAAAGTCCTTTGCGGCGCTCAGCGCTGCCATGGGCGCTGATGATGAAGCGGTCGAGCGGGAACTTGCCGGACTGGGCGGACGGATCGAGCACGCCGAGGATCGCGCTTACGTCTATCTTGCTCAACAGAAGCACCATCGTTTCCGCGCGGTAGGGCGACGAGATTGGAAGAAGGACGTAGCGCTGCTTGAGGAGATGATCGAGTCCGACCCGGAGGCGAAGGCGGCCATCCCCGTCGACTCGGACGGCAAGACCATGACCTACGCCGTGCTCGCCGGAAAACAGGGCGTGGTTCAGAAAGTTCTCGATGCCAAGGACTGGCGGGCGGCACCGGAGCACGCGGGACGTGTGCTCGGCCTGAACCCGTGGGAAGCTACCGCGCTGGTGTCAGCCGAGCTGAATCGGTCGCCGATCGTCGCGACGAAAATGCTATGGGATACCTATAATCCGCAGTATCACGTGTGGTTGCCGTTTGCCGCGGTCGGTGTATTCGCAACGATCGCCCTGGCTATCTTCGGCCAAATGGCCAAGCGATGGGACGACATGAACGCGTAGGGTGGATTGGCGATTGTAGATTGCAGATTGAGGATTGGGGATTGCAAATCGCCAATCAACAATCCTCAATCGGCAATCGTCCATGTTGGAACTCATCGAATGAAGCAGGCGAAGATCGGTATCATTGGTGGGACGGGGCTGGGACAAGTTCTTGCGGAATGCGGCGAAGGCGAGTCGGTGTCCGTCGACACACCCTTTGGCCCGCCCAGCAGCCAACCCATGCTCGTGAACTGGGAAGGTGTGGACGTTGCGTTCATCGCGCGCCACGGACCCGGCCATCGCTTCAACCCGTCGAACGTCCCTTACCGGGCCAACATCTGGGCGATGAAAGAGCTGGGCGTAACGGCGATCCTGGCCAGCGGTGCCACGGGCAGCCTGCGCGAGGAGATCGCGCCGGGCCACCTTGTTCTGTGCGACCAGGTGATCGACAAGACCTATGGACGCCAGACAACTTTCTTCGATGAAGGGCTGGTCGTCCACGTCGAGTTCGCCGAACCCTTCTGTCCCATGTTGCGGTCGTTGCTGGTCGAGACGGGCGAGTCCGTGGAAACGACGGTGCATCCAACCGGCACCTACGTGTGCATGGAGGGACCGCAGTTCTCGACGCGAGCGGAATCACGGATGCATCGACAGTGGGGTGGTGATCTGATCGGCATGACCTGTCTGCCCGAGGCCAGGCTCGCGCGCGAGGCGGAGATCTGCTACGCCCTCATCGCACTCCCGACCGACTATGACTGCTGGCGACCCCACGATCCCTCGCAGGCCCAGGACGAACTACTGCGGGAGATTCTCGGGAACCTCAAACAGGCTACCGATAATGCAATCGCCCTGATGAGAAAGGCTGTGAAACGGCTGGCAGCCACGGCGCCGAGTAAAACCGGAGCAGGCGGCTGTCGATGCCGGGACGCGCTGAAGCTGGCCATCTGGTCGGAACCCGGCAAGATCGACCCGGCTGTCCGCAAGCGTCTCGGTCTGCTCATCAACCACCGTATTCCTGATTCGGGTGGATCGGATTGAACGGGAATGGCGAATAGCGAATGGCGAATAGCGAATGAATGGCGAATAGCGAAAGGGTACAACGGGTGTTCCGTGGGTTGAGTGGGAACTCTTGTTCGTAACGGGACATCGAGGGTCGGTGGCGCATCGAGGACGATGATGATTCCTTCGGCGCAAGTTATGGGTGCATGGGTTTGGGCTGCGATGTGTTGTTGGGGGCCGGCCTTGGATCCCGGCGACGCGGATGCTCCGCCTCGACCACCTTTGGATCGCAGTCCGGCGGACGTCTACCTGAACGACAGCTTCCAAGCGGCGGATGCCATCGCGGCTGCCCGCAGGTTGGCCAAACGTGGTCGATGGTCGGAGGCGGCTGAGCTTCTTGGACGCACGGCGGACACACTTGGCGATAAGCTGGTTCAGGTTGACGTCGGATACTACGTGGGGATAAGCCGGCATGTGGCGGACGTGCTTTCCGCTTGGCCCGCTGAAGGGTTGCGTGTCTACCGAACGCTTTACGACGGCGCCATGGAGCAAGCCCTTCGAGGTCAATCCGCGACGCGCACGGCGGACGCGTTGCTGGGGCTGTTCGATCGCTACTTCTGCACATCCGCGGCGGCGCAGCTCGCCGACAGAATCGGCCAGCTCGCCATCGAGTCCGGCGACGTCGCCCTCGCCCAACGTGTCTATACGCGAGCGTTAGAGCGCCACCCGGATCGCGACGCTCACGCGGCGCAGTGGGAAGCCATGCTGGCGGTGGTCCGCGCGATGCGCGGACATCGGGATGCGGATCCCTCCGCGGTCGACATGGATGCGAAGGTCCGCTGGATGGGCGAGCAGCGGACGTTGCGTGCGGTCCTTGACGCCATCGACCGTTCGTTCGCTCGTCTGAGCGCCGAGGCTCCAGAATCGCCGTCGGATTGGCCCATTTTCGGCGGCAGATCGGATCGAGGTCGAATCGGGTCGTCGCGCGTGGACGAATTGGGCCTCTTGTGGCGATTCCACTTTGCATCTTCGCGCACAACACCGGGTACGAACGAGAACTTCGAGCTGGTGATGAGCGACACGGATACCACCACAAGAGCGTCGGTTCATCCGGTCGTCAGCGGTGACGGCATCATCATCCAGCGGCTTCGCGATGTGGTGACACTCCATCGGAACACCGGTGCCCAGGTCTGGCGCTTTGGCGCCGGCGATGGCGGCGGCGCGACCCATGATGACTTCGAGGAGCGTCCGTTGGGTTGGGGCTCCGCGACGATTCACGAGCGTCGGGTCTACGCCGCCTTGCCGGGTGAAGTGGATCCGTACTACGGCTTCGAGTCGGTGCGAAGTACGACGGAGCTTGTCTGTTTGGATCTGGCGACCGGGCGGACGATCTGGCGCTCGAGCCGGGACCGCCTGGGCGAGTCGTTCAATGAACTGCACTTCGATTCCAGCCCGATCGTCAGTCGCGGGCGTGTCTACCTCGCCGGTCGACGACGACGATCGTTCGGTTTTGAAGATTGCTACTTGTATGCGTTCAACGCTGCTGATGGAACGCTGCAATTCAAGACGCATCTGGGCAGCGCGTCGACGGGCACGTTCGGCTCCCGTCAAGCCACGACGGGAATCCCGTCCCTGCTGGGCGACACCGTCTACGTCTGCACGAGCCTGGGTTCCGTGGCGGCGGTCTCTGCGCATACGGGCGTTGTACGCTGGCTTCGCCTCTATGAGCGCGAGGTCGGCGGCAGAGGCTCACACTCGAGCTGGTCGTCGAGACGAATCCAACCGTGGGAGTTCAACCCCGTATTACTTTCCAACGATCGTGTGATCTGCCTGCCCAATGACACGAAGAACCTACTCGTGCTTGCCGAGGAGGACGGGAGGCTCCTCCAATCCATCCCGCGCGACAGTCTGGGCGGACTCCGCACGCTTCTGGGTCTTCGCGGTGATCTTCTGTGCGGCAGTGGGGATCAGATCGCCTGTTATGATCTTCTCAACGGCTCGGTGCGGTGGGTCGCATCGCTTCCCGATAAGCAGGAGGTGCGGGGCCGGGGGGCGTGGGTGGATGATCGTCTGCTAATCCCATCCGAGCAAGGTCTGCACATCTTCGAGTTGGCCGATGGTGCGCGGACCGACCTGTCGTGGGACGTGGACGGCGAACCCGGCAACATCCTGGCACTCTCGGATCGGTTGATCGTGGCGGGTGCGCACTCCATCTCCGCCTACGTGCGAAAGGAGGAGATATGGACGGCGCTTCGAGATCGGATGGCGGCGGCCCCATCCGACCCGGCGCCGGCGCTCGACCTGGCGGAGGTCGCGTTTGGAAGTGGCGAGGTTGCCCAGGCCCTCGATGCGCTCGCGGAGGCTGTCCGCCGCGCGGGCGGTTTCGCGGCGGCCATGGAGCCGGAGCTGACGGCACGCGTCTTTGCGGATGCACTGAGTTTCGCCGAGAAGCTTGCAGCCCGTTCCGTGCTCGAACCCGATATGCTCGATACGTTGTTTAGCTACGCATCGCAGTATCCACCCGGTCGCGCCGAGCATGTGCGCTACCGACTGAGCTTCGGAACCTTCTTCGAGAAGCTCGCCCGGCCCGAGCGAGCGATGCAACTGTATCAACAGATTCTGCGAGACCGATCCCTGCGCGAGTTCAGCGCCGAGCCGACCGGCGCGAGCGTGGAGTCAGCCGGTCGACGGGCGCGGGCGAGGATCGCCCGCTTGATCGAGCAACATGGCCGGGACATCTACGCGCCCCACGAGACCGAGGCAGCCAACCGCCTCGAAGCCGCCAGAGACGCGCGCAACGAAACGATGCTCGCACGCGTCGTCGAAGCGTTTCCCAACGCGCAGGCCGCCCCGCTTGCGCTGATCGCCCACGGATCCCTGCTGAGTGAGTTGGACCGGCCCACGGAAGCGGCCGGGCGGTTTGCAGCCGCCTACCACCGGTACCCCAAACAGGTGGATCGCCCCACGCTCCTGCGGCTCATCGCCGACGCCTACGATCAGGCGGGGAAACTCGAGCACGCCTACCGCTGGTTGACCAAGGCCGCCCGCGAGCATCCCAGCGCGATGATCGAATCCAAAGGCCGGCGGATGAGCTTCCTGGAGTACCGCAAGCGGCTGGATCACGTTCGCAAAAAGGTCGAGCCGTCGCGCCCAAGCATCGTGCTGCCCTTGGATCACCATTTCACGCGCGAGCTCGAGGAAAGTGCCTTACTCTTGACACCTCGATTCCACAGCGAGGCCGCCTGCGATTGGTCACGGTACTACGTGCGGACGCCGGCGGGCATTCGCGCGTTCCACGCGGGCACGGGCGCCGAGTTGTGGCCTGGCGATTC
>JADFOB010000289.1 GCA_022563055.1 Planctomycetota bacterium | reverse complement strand
GCCAGGGGCCGCAGGACTATCTGTTCAAGATCGGTGGCGACCCGCGGAGCGATTCAGCCGGCAACGCGCGGGACCTGATCCGCGACGTGTCGGAGGCGGTCATGCGGCGGATCATCGGCGACACGAGCGTGGACTCGGTCATCACAATCGGCCGGGAGAAGATCGCCGCTGAAGCGAAGGAGGAAATACAACAGATGCTGGACAGCTTTGAGGCCGGCATCCGGATCGTAGCGGTCAAACTCCAGTCGGCCACGCCACCAGACCCCGTGAAGGACGCCTTTGACGCGGTCAACCGGGCCAAGCAGGGTAAGGAGCGGGTCGTCAACGAAGCCAAGGGCGAGCGTAACCGCCTGATTCCCGCGACGCGCGGTCAACGGGACCGGGTGATTGCCGAGGCGGAGGGGTATGCGTTGCGGGTGTTGAAGCAGGCCGAGGGTCGGGCCAACGCTTTTCTGGCAAAGCTGGCGGAGTACGAGAAGGCCCCGGAAATAACAAAGATGCGACTCTATCTGGAGGCTATGGAAGCAATTCTGATGCAGGTGGACGACAAGGTGGTGATCGACGAATCGGTCAAGGGGTTGCTCCCGCTGCTGCATCTTGGGGACCGCGAGACGGCGTTGAACCCCGCCGGCTCTCGCCAGACTGGAGGTAAGCGATGAAGATCGCACGCGTCGTAACCATACTGATCGTCGTCGGACTGGGCATCCTGGCTTTTTCGGCGATATACGTCATCCCGGAAGGTCAACAGGCGGTCATCACCGAGTTTGGAAAGCCCGTCAAGGCGATAACGGAGGCCGGTCCCTATTGGCGAATCCCCTTCGTGCACGAAATCAACCGTATGGAGAAACGGCTCTTGCCGTGGGACGGGGCTCCAGAGGACATGCCGACCAAGGACAAGCGACGCATCTTCATCGACGTGTGGGCTCGCTGGCGAATCGTTGACCCGCTGCAATTCTACAAGGCCGTGGGCACCATCAGCAACGCTCAGCACAGGCTGGATGAGGTCGTCGATTCCGCCGTTCGCGGCGTGATCGCGAAGAACAACCTTATCGACGCGGTGCGGACCACCGACGATCCGCTGGAATATGAAAGCGAAGAGCTGGCGCGGGACTGGTCCGAGCGGCGCGAACGGGTGTCCACGGGTCGCCGGCAGATCGAGCGGGAAATCAAGAAGATCGCCAGCGAGGGCCTGGGTGATACCTACGGCATGGAGCTGGCCGACGTACACATCAAGCGGATCAACTACATCGAGTCGGTTCGAGAAAAGGTCTACGAGCGGATGAGGTCGGAGCGGATGCGGATCGCGAGCCTGTACGAGTCCGAGGCCGAGGAGGAGAAGAACAAGATCCTGGGTCAGACCCGTAAGGAGCTGGACGCGATCGAAGGAGACATGGAGCAGCGCTCCACCGAAATCCGCGGTTACGCGGACGCCAAGGTCATCGAGATCTCGGCCAGGGCGTTCGGCAAGTCCCCCGATTTCTATCAGTTCCTTCGGACGCTGGAGGCGTACAAGAAAACGCTCACGCAGGGAACCCGGCTGGTGCTCACGACGGACACTGAGTTCCTGCGGTTGCTTCATGGGACCGACGAACGGTCTACGAAATAGACGATACGGAGATCGCCCGCGACAAGGCGCACGAGGACAAGGAGGAGGATGCGCCCAGCGAAGTGCATGGAGCGCGTTTCGGCGATGTCGTGCCACGCATGACCAGATTGCCGCCTGTTGCCTGTGAACTTCGGTGCAATTTCAAGAAGCTCGGTTTTGCGGTCCGGTCCAGCTAAAGACCGGATCGCGCATCGAGCAAGCAAGACATTGAGCGCGGCTACTCCACCGCCCTGACGTTCTTGGCCTGTCGACCCTGCTGACCCACGCTTACATCAAACTCGACTTTCTGACCCTCGGACAGCGCTTTGTAGCCGCCGTCGCGTTGAATGTCGCCGGACCGAACATTCACGCCCTTCGAACCGTCGGACGGAGTGATGTGTCCGAATCCCTTGGGTTTATTAAAGAACTTCATTGTGCCTTTCATTCGTGGACCTCTCTTGTTGATGTCGCGCGGTCGCCGTAGGCGGGCTTGGATCCTGGGGCATCAATCAGGACGCTTGCTTGCTTGGAAAAGGACGCCGGATTGCTCGCGACGTACTCCCCGAACGTCGAAAGCAGGCCGTGATAATCAAGCATCACATCGCCTGACTGTGGCGGTTTCCACCCGGTAACTTTCGCCACAGCATCGGAAAACGACATTTTCTTCAGTTCATCGACCGAGATGGGGCTT
>JADFOB010000028.1 GCA_022563055.1 Planctomycetota bacterium | reverse complement strand
CACGGATTCAGCCTTCGGCAAGCAACTAGGTCCTCACTACAGCGCGATCCGCGCGATGGACTACGCCTGCCGATAGCGCCATCGCCGATTCACCCGCCGAATCGACCCAAAAATCGCCTCGATTTCTTCCAAACTGCGCAACCCGGGCTAAGAGAATTGCCACCCTTCTTGGGATGCGCCGGGGGGGGGGTTGTGAGGTGGAGGCTCGGTTTTGCGATGACTGACCTATCACCTATGATGCGCAGGTTGCCATGGTGATCCCATCGATCGCCAACGATTCAGCCGTGAAGCGCCTGAGCGAGCGACTGGCTGCCTCTCGGGGTGTCGTCCACGTTTCAGGCTTGTGGGGATCCTCTGCGCCGATGGTGACGGCGTTCGCCACGGCAGCGCATCCGCGCATCCTGCTCTACATCACATCGCACCTCGCCGAGGCGGATCAGGCTCGCGACGACCTCGAGATGTTCTTGGGTCGTCCCTGTGCGCTTTTCCCCGCATGGGAAGCGCTTCCGGGCGAAGGGCCTGCAAGCGGCGAGATACAGGCGGAGCGTCTGCTGCTCTGCTCCCGACTGCTCGACGCTCGTCGGTCCGTTCGCGGGGCGAAGTCTCGACCGGCGTCCGCGCCTAAGCCGCCTCAAACCATCGTCGCCCCGATCCAAGCCCTTATGCAGGGCGTACCGACGGCTGAGGCGCTGGAGCGCAACAGCGTACACCTCGTGGTACAGGGATCGGAGTCGGCTTCAACCGCGGCTCATGGCGACAAAAGCTCCGATCGCGGATTGGTCGTGCGGTCGCCGGAGGCGTTGGTCGCCTGGGCTGTGGATCGCGGGTTCGCACGCTTGGAGCTGGTCGAGTCACCCGGCGACGTTGCCCAGCGTGGCGACATCGTCGACTTGTTTGCGCCCGGCGAGACGACTCCCTGCCGCGTGCAGTTCTTTGGCGAACAGGTCGAGTCCATCCGCCGTTTCGACGTGAGCAGCCAGCGCTCCATCGAGACGTTGGATTCGCTTTCCATCGCCGCCATGCCGGACGGAGCATCCCGTCGTGACGATGCTTTGACCAATTTCCTGTCGTACCTGCCGGAGGATGCGTTGATCGTCATCGACAACCCATCCGAGGTCCAGGAAATGGGCGAGACGCTACGCGCACGGTTGCGGGAATCGGATCGGCTCTTTGATGTCGCGGACGTGCTCTTGGGGGCCGGCGACTTCGGGCAGCTCTACTTGTCACGATTCGGTGTGGCAGCGACCACGGACGAGGATCGATTCGACTTCCAGGTAACATCCCTTGCGCGTTTCGAGAGCGGTGCAGCCGATGCCGTCGGCGAACTCTGCCGGTTGGCGCGGGACCGTGAAATCCACGTCTTCTGTGACAACGAGGGCGAGCGTCAACGGCTCGCCGAGATGATTGCTGAACAGGGCCCGGAAACCGGCGCGTCGATTCAGATCCAGCAGGGCGTGATGCACCGAGGGTTCGAGTGGACCCGAACCAAGACGGTTGTTGTCGGGCATCACGAGATCTTCCACCGACACCGGCAGAAGCGACGCCTACGCAGACTCCATGCCGGTAGACCTTTGGAGTCGTGGAGCGATCTCAAGAGCGGCGACTTTGTCGTTCACGTGGTGCACGGTATCGCGCGGTATCGGGGTCTGAGCAAGATGCACAAGGGCGACTCCGCCCAGCAGGAGGAGTTCCTCAGCCTCGAATTCGCCGATGGCGGCGTGGTCCACGTGCCCTGCTCGCAGATCGATCTCGTGCAACAGTACATCGGCGCCGGTGGGCGTAGACCGCAGCTCTCGACACTGGGCGGCAAACGCTGGGCCAAAACCAAGCAGAAGGTGGCCGACTCCGTCGTCGAGCTGGCGGACTCGCTGCTTCGCGTGCAGGCGGCTCGCAGCAACGCGGTGGGGACAGCCTACCCCGCCGACACCGAGTGGCAGCGAGAGTTCGAGGCGTCATTTCTCTATGAGGAGACCGAGGACCAGACGCTCGTGGCTCGGGAGATCAACGAGGATCTGCGGAGAGCACGTCCGATGGATCGGCTCATTTGCGGTGACGTGGGTTACGGCAAGACGGAGCTCGCCATGCGCGCGGCGTTCAAGGTTGTCGAGTATGGGCGGCAGGTGGCGGTGCTGGTACCCACGACGGTCCTCGCGGAGCAGCATTACGAAACGTTCCGCGAGCGCATGGCCGACTACCCGTTTGTACTCGGTTGTCTATCGCGTTTTCGCAGCGCCGCCGAGCAGAGGAAGATCATCGAGAAGGTGAAGAAAGGGCAGATCGACATCGTCATCGGCACGCACCGCATGCTCAGCAAGGACGTTCGATTCGCCAACCTGGGGCTCGCCATCATCGACGAGGAGCAGCGATTCGGGGTCGAGCACAAAGAGCGTCTCAAGGCCATGCGAGAGACGATCGACGTGCTGACGCTGACCGCCACGCCGATACCCAGAACGTTACACATGGCGATGATGGGAATCCGCGACATCAGTTCACTCCAAACGCCGCCCGTCGATCGCCGGGCCATCGCAACGCACGTCGGGCCCTTCGACCGGCGCCTCATCCGTGACGCGATCCTCCGCGAGATGAATCGCGACGGGCAGGTCTACTTCGTGCACAATTACGTGCAATCCATCGCGGCGATGGCCGACACGGTTCGGAGCATTGTCCCCGAAGCGCGCGTGGTCTTTGGCCACGGGCAAATGAAGGACAGTGAACTCGAGAAGGTCATGCACGATTTCCACCGCCACCGCGCCGACGTACTCGTGTCCACCACGATCATCGAAAGCGGCATCGACAACCCGACGGTGAACACGATCTTCATCAACCGGGCGGGGCGATTCGGCCTGGCGGACCTGCATCAACTTCGCGGGCGGGTGGGGCGTTCGAGCCATCGGGCGTACTGCTACCTCCTGGTCTCCGCCGATGGGGCGGAAACACCCAAGGCGAGCAAGCGGCTCAAGACGATCGAGGAATTCAGTGAACTCGGCGCCGGATTCAGGATCGCAACGCGCGATCTTGAAATCCGCGGGGCCGGCAACCTATTGGGCAGCGAGCAGAGCGGGCACATCGCCGCCGTTGGGTATGAAATGTACTGCCGGTTGCTCGATCAGAGCGTGCGTCGCCTCAAAAATGAGCCCGATCCGACGCCACCGCCCGTCCACGTGGACCTTGACGTAGCGGCCCATATCCCGCGACACTACATCGAGGCGGATCGATTGAGGATTGAAGTCTACCGGCGGATCGTCGGTTGTCCCACGACGAGCGACCTGGAGCAGTTGGAGCGAGACCTCAAAGACGCTTTTGGAATGCCGCCCCAACCGGTGCAGCGGCTGCTCGAACTCGCGGAGATTCGCATTCGCGCCAGGGCGTACGGTGTCGTGTCGATCAGTTTGCAGCCGCCGGATGTGATCTTTGCGATCAGGAGTCTCCCCACGGCGGAGCCTCTGTTTGCCGATCCGCCGGGCAGCGTCCGGATGCCCGACCCCAAAACGGTGCACCTGAGGCTGCCGCCCAACTATCTGGAACCAACGACTCTGGTGGCTGTGCTGCGTCGTATGTTGGTGGATGCCGGAAGACGAGTGGAGGCTTCTTTATGAAACGCATGACATTGGTGGTCGCGGCGGCGGCGTTGTCGATATCGGTTGGCTGTACGATGCCGCTGCCCTCCGGGGTCAACAGGAAAACGGACGATTCCGCCAAGACGACGGTCTCGCGGACGCCGGTGTTTGCGTCGTCGATCGGAACCGATCCCGTTAGCAGCCTCCGGGTCAATGGCGATGTGGTTTCCGCCGAGGAACTCTGGCGGTATGAGCGGGAGGAGCTCGAGAAGTACCGCAAGCTCGGCCCGCCCGAGTACCGCGCCTATGTCGACCGGCGAGCCGTCCGCCTCATCACCGATCGAGTCACCGAGATGCTGCTGTTCCAACATGCCTCGCTGCGCTTGCCACCCGAGGCTGACAAGACCATCGACAAGTACGTCGACGGCGAGATTCGCAAGATCATCACATCGGATCACGGCGGCGTGCAGCGACGCTTCGACAGGCACCTGGCCAAGCGGGGGATGACCCTGGACGATCTCCGAGCTGACATTCGGCGCGAGATCGTCATCGCCGGGTTTCTCCAGCGCGAACTCAAACCCAAGGTGATGGAACCGACCCGTGCGGAGCTCATGGCGGTGTTCGAGACGAACCGCGATGAGTGGCGCCGCCCCGCGCGGCGGAAGATGTCCCTGATCGATGTGCGTGTGCGTAAGCGCTTGCCGGAGGGTGTCACCGACCCCACGCCGGAACAGCTTGAAGCCGCCCGCGAGGATGCCCGCTCCATCATTCGCACAGCCGAGGTGGAACTGCGAAACGGTGCGGAGTTCGCGGACCTTGCGCGGCGACACTCAGACGGGCTCCACGCCCAAGAGGGTGGTACGTGGGGATGGGTGAATAAAGAGAGCGTGCGCGAGCGTTTCGTGCCGGCTCTGGAGGCTCTCGACAAGCTCAACGAATCCGACGTGGGTCCTGTAATCGAAGGCGCCGATGCGTTCTTTCTGGTCCGGTGCGATGAGGTCGAGCCCGCCGTCGAGCCGAGCTTTGAGGGCGTGCAGCCAAGGCTCAAGGAGCGACACGCCAGCTTGACCTATAACCGCTTACTGGAAGAACTGGTGCGGGAGTTGCGGGGCAGCGCGCGGATGGACCCGCCGGATCTCGAACGCTTCCACGCCGCCGCCGTCCAGGTGGCGCTGGGCCTCGAGTTCGATTAGAGCGTTCTCCGGTTTCATGTAGCGGCCGCCCCCCGTGGCGGCCGTAGGATGCGATGGGCCTTCGGCTTGGCTGTGGCAACAAAAACCGCTATACGAAAACGGAGAATGCTGTAGGTAGGTGAGGTTGAAAACCTGACTACGTCCGCCACGGGGGGCGGACGCTACGGCGGGCGCGGATGAACTCTGGAACGCCGAGCGAGTGTAACGTGTGTCTGAGAGCGTGTAACACGATGACCTGCTTGGGCCACAAGAACGCTCGGATCGTCGCGCGGGCTCCCGACAAGTCGGAATTGCATTGCGCCCGCGGCTCGGTCCAGTTGAACGCGTGGCTAAGTGACGCTGGGCGACTCCGTGGCACCGATCCGAGCCGCGAGCGCAAGCGACCGGTCCACAACCCCGCGCTCGCGCTTGGGGCTCGGAGTGTATGTTGCACGTCCATGCGCGGTCATGCAGTCACGCCACCAGGCACGAGGCGTCTGCCGACTTCGCGATGGATCCTATTCCTGGTGGTATGTGTCGTCCACACGGCGGGTTCCGCGGCATCCGGAAGCGAACGTGCGACTCTCAGCGGCGGTGCAGACGCTTCGGGTCAGAACTACACGTGGACCATTACGAATCAGTCCGACTCGACGATCGTTCGCGTCGAGTTCCCGCACTTCATGGCCGATCTCGCCACGTCGCCTATGGGGTGGAAAACCGAGCTCACCAATCCGTTGGGAGAGGGTGGTCTGCCCGGTGTCTACGTCGCCGAAGTTGGCGATGGGCTCGCCGGGATCGCGCGGCGCGGCTCCGCCGAGTTCAGGCTGAAAGTAGGTCCGTCCGGCACGCCGCGCGGACAGGGCAGCGTGCTGATCCACTTTGCGAATGGCACTCAGATCGCCCTTGCCGCCGAGGTACCGGTGAAACCAACCCTCGGCGATCAACACATCTCCTTGATCGGCCTGAGCGCCATCTTCGTCGTGTTTCTGATCATCCGAATCGTGAAAGGCCGACGCCTCAAGCAGCGTGCGTCCGCGTCTTAGAACGCCTTGCATCGGGATAGGTTCCTGGCGGCCGCCCGGATGGACAGATGGCACTGTGTAGCAGTTGAACGAGATCCGTGACGTGGCCACGGAAAGATGCGCCGCGAGCCGCGACGACGTCTTCGTTTCGCCTGACTGAACTTTGATGGTTTTATGGAGGAGCTTGGATGGGTGACGGTTCTTCTGAGCTTGCGGTAGAAGTTGAGGCCATGCAGAACATGTTGCTGTCCCGTGCCACTGGTGGATCGGCGAGCGTCGTTGACTATCAGCAAACCCGCAAGAAACTGATCTATAGCTCACGATTCAAGGCCAAGCTTCCGCGGTTTGTTCGCACATGCGGAGACCTGGATCAGTTTTGGGCTTTTATCAAGGCGAAGTTTGGCAGCTACGACGAGCGACGAGCGTATATCTGGAGCGAATTCCGACCGTTGCTCGACATGCTCGACGGCGAACATAGCGCTCCTGGCGATGACGCTGTTTCTGCGGCCCTGACAATGATCGACTCCGATCACGTGCAGGAAGCGTGGCACAAGGCCCTTGGGCGTCGTGCAGCGGACCCGGAGGGCGCCATCACTGCCGCACGCACGCTGCTTGAGTCCGTGTGCAAGCACATCCTTGACGAACGCGGTGTTATGTACGACGACGGTGTGGAGTTACCCAAGCTGTATCGCTTGGTCGCGCACGAACTCAACCTCGCCCCCAGCCAGCATACTGAACAGGTATTCAAGCAGATTCTAGGCGGCTGCCAGGCAGTCGTCGAAGGACTTGGCGCGGTTCGGAACAAGCTCAGCGATGCGCATGGGGGAGGAAAATCCAGGGTGAGACCTTCTTCTCGCCACGCCGAGCTTGCCGTCAACCTTAGCGGAGCGATGGCGACATTTCTTGTCTCGACACTGGAGGCCCGATCAACGGCGAAGTAGCCAGCATGGGTGGCCCCGTCAGTCCCCCACCCTTGCTTCGCAAGGATGGGGCACCCGCCCGGGGGACACTGCTGACACAGAAGTGGCACCAGCGTTCCATGCGTCAGGAAACGCCGGCGACGGCTTTGAGCATCGCCATGCACAGGAGTCCGGCGTAGGTGCCGAGCACGTAACCGGCGACGGCCAACAGCACCCCAACCGGTGCGAGCGACGGATGGAAGGCCGCGGCTACGACCGGAGCGCTGGCTGCTCCGCCGATGTTGGCTTGCGAACCGACAGCCACAAAGAAGATCGGTGCACGGATCAGCCACGCAACGGTCAGCAGGATGACGATGTGAACCGCCATCCAAACCAGACCCATCACGATCAAACCCGGCGACTCGACAATCGCACGGAAATTGGCGTGGGCGCCGATGCAGGCGACGAGCAGAAAGATCATCACGGAACCGATCTTCGACGCCCCGGCGCCCTCGAGGTTTCGCGCTCGCGTGAACGACAGGCCCACGCCCAGCGCTGTGACCAGGATGAACTTCCACGTGGTGGGCGATACGCTGTTGCGAAAGCCTTGAATCCACGTCGCGCCCGTGTCCGCGCTTACGTTCGCAAGCCATCCGTCGAGGCCGACTCCCAGTTTGTAGCTTACCCAACTGCCTCCAAACCCGATCGCCAGGATCATGAACAGATCCGCCAGCGATGGCACGCGGTTGACACGCTCTTGGAAATCCGTCATCCGCCGCTCGAGGTCTCGAATCGCGTCCGCATTGGCACCGGTCCATCGATCGATCTTGTGTTGATGACCCGACATGTAGAGCAGGATACCCATCCATAGGTTGGCGACGAAGACATCGGGGATGACCATCAGTGCGATCATCTCATCCGTCGCGCCGGCGATCTGCCCGAGCGCGACAAAGTTGGCACCGCCGCCGATCCAGCTTCCGCACAAGGCGGACATGCCCCGCCAGGCATCCTCCGGTAGCCAGGTGTACGTCAACCACAGCGCGATCGGACCGCCGATGACAACGCTGACCGTGCCGGTCAGGAGCATGATGACGGCTTTGGGACCAAGACGCAGGATGGCGGGAAGATCAAGCGAGAGAATCAGCAGCAGGAGCGCCGTCGGCAGAATGACACCCTTGATCCAATCATAGAGCACCGATTCGTGCGGAATCACACCCAGTGTGGTCAATAGCGTGGGAACGAAGTAGCAGAACACCAGCGACGGGATGATCTTGAACACCCGCCCAAAGACCGGATGCCCCGCCAGATAGAAGATGGTCGCCAGGATGGACAAGAGGATCGCCAGGAGCCCAGCCGGGTCCGTGATGGGCAAGAACGACTCAGGTGTCTGCGCGGGCGTTGCCTGCGCCAAGGCTGTCAACATGCGGGCGTGATACGGCAAGACGGTTTCGCCGTCTAGTGCTCTGTCAGCCGTGTGGAAAGCACGAGGCAAACAGTGGATTAACGATTGACGATTTCCGACCGGCTATCAGGACTTGCCGATCGACGATCGACAATGATCAACTGCCCCGCCGTATCCTTGAAGAAACCGCAATCCGGTGCGGCGCCTATTTCGTCCTGTCGACGATTTTCACGCCGGGCGGGGCCTTGAAGATGAAGCGTCTGGGATCGATCTTGGGGTTGAGCTTGATGTCGCGGTAGGTCATCGTCATGATCTGCTCGCCGCGCGCATCGAAACCCCGCATCTCGAGCACGATACCGTCAGCTCGTCGAAAGAAGATCATTTTTCGGACCGCGCCGCCGCGTGGCGCTCCCTTCCGCGTAGCCTCCACGACGTAGCACGCCTGCTTGCTGATCGACTGATCCGGCAGGAGCCGCAGGTCGTGCGTCTTGCGCATCAGGCCGAGCATCGCTTTGCCGTTGCCGCCCAGACCGCCCGGTTGGGAGACCATCTTCACGGCTGCCGGTACGGGTCGGGTGGTCCGTGTCGAGAGCGTGTAGAGATAGACCCCGTCGTCGATCATGGTAGCGCTCTTCTCGCTGATGCCCTTGGTGCTCTTGTCATCCGGCTGGGTCCGACTGTCAAGATCGGTGCGATAGAGGCGCCGATCATCGTGCTTGAGGTATTCGAACTTACCCTGACCTCTGGTCGTCATGGGCACGCCGTCGCGGATCTCTTTTCGCACCAGATCGAACCGGGCGGACATCGACGAGAGCTTCTCCCACTGTGCGCCGAGGCGTTTTTCGACCGACTCGAGCGTATCGCCCGCCTGCACGGTAGCTGCCAGCAAAAGCGCACATCCCAGGCCAATCAAGGTTGTGCGAGTTCTCATCGCTTCGAAACCTTTCTTCGCCATGGCAGTG
>JADFOB010000288.1 GCA_022563055.1 Planctomycetota bacterium | reverse complement strand
ATCGTATTCTTGATTGCATCTTTCGCTGTCATCCGAACATCTCCACGGTTTGAGGGTCTGGGGTCGGAACATCATTGAGCACAGCCTCGCCGGTGCCGCCTGCGGTCTGTGTTTACGCCCGATCATGTGGTCTTTCGGCCAACCATGACCACTCGCTCACGGCGTAAGATCGTACACCGATCTCCCGGTCGACTCAACGGGGTTGGCCGGGCCTGTATGGCACGGGTGCATGACGGATTCGGCGGCCCGCTGGTCGGGACATCGGAAGGGGCGCCAATATGGATGCACACCGCAATCAGAGCCCCAAGCGTAAGCGCGGGGTTTCACCGGTGCCGGCGTCGCACCAGAGAACCCGCTCGCTGACGCTCGGGGCTCTGATGAGTGCCGCCGAAAGTGTCACGCAGCGCGTTCCGCGATGCAACGCTGGCGGAGTGTCCACCCTGCGGCTTGACGTATTGCGGAAGTCGCTCTCCAATGGTTAACAGGGGCGTTTGGGCATCGTGTATCGGCGGATCCAGGAACGGCGGCGAATCAACACGGGTGATGAATCAGCATGACGCAGCAGTGGGACGTTGAGCGAGCCGTGGGCGCATGCGCGTCGACGGGCCGAACGATTCACGAGGGCGAGGAGTTCTACACCGTCCTGTTCGAGGAGGGCGATTCATTCCGGCGGGCCGACTACACGCTGGACGCCTGGGATGGACCGCCCGAGGGTGCGTTTTGCCACTACAAGACACGCCTGGCCGCCAAGGAGAAGCGTAAGAAGCTCTTTGTCGACAACGAGATGCTCAAGAGCTTCTTTCGCCGTCTTGCGGACGAGACGGAACCGACCCGACTCCAGTTCCGGTTCGTGCTGGCGCTGATCCTGATGCGAAAGCGGCTTATTCGATACGAGGGGTCCGCCACGCGCGACGGTGTCGAAATCTGGGAGATGCGACTCACCGGCGAGCGGTCGGCCCACCCGGTCATTAACCCTCATCTCACGGACGACCAGATCGAAACGGTCAGCAAGCAGCTCGGGGCCATCCTCCATGCCGACATGGGCGAGTGGACGCAGGAGGATGGCGCGGACGAGCCCGGGGGAGCCCGTGATCCCAGTGCCGAAGATGGCGAAGAGTAACTTATTGCCTCGAAGCAGCTCAAACGATGGGTTCTGTTGGGTGCCACTGCTCTTGAGCAGTGCTCTTGGTACGACCGGCACAGTACAGTCCGGCACTGCTCACAGAGCAGCGACGGCGGCGCGATGTGCGGCGCGGCGACGTGGGGGACGATTCAGGCTCCCGTTCATCGCGGTGGTTGTCGCGGCAGCTTATGCCATGGCGGCGTGCAACACGGTGCCCAAACGTGTCGAACCACTTCCGCCGCTTCCGCTCGCCCAGGCGTCATACCTGGTCAATCAGAATCTCGACCGGATCACCTCAACGTTGCGGGCGGTGGGTCCGGTGGATGGCTATTTCACTCAACCGGACGGCCGGCGGCGGAATTTTCACCTCGACGCAACGCTCTTCTACCTCGCGCCTGACCGGACATCGCATGGCGGACCCTACGTTCGTTTCGATCTGCGGAAGCTCGGCGCGACGCAGATCCTCATCGGTTCGAACGAAGCACGGTATTGGGTCTACATGAAGGAAGGCAACGAGTTTCAATGCGGGCGGCACGGCGAGGCGGATGAGTTCGCGGACCGGATGCCCGTCGACCCGGCCCGGCTTGTGGACGCTCTGGGGTTAGGCCGAATTCCCACCGGACCGGTTTCCCAGGGCCGCAGCGCGTGCGTCCAGCGGATCGACGGCGACTTCCAACAGGTGCTGTTCGTTGTCCATGAGGAAGACTCCGCGGCCAGGCTGGACAAGGAGTTTTGGCTCGACCGGCATCCACCGCGACTGATCGGGCGCGTCTTGATCCGCGATGAGCTCGGTGCGATCGAGCTGGAATCGACACTCACCGACTACAGACCGCTCGGGTCCGGCGGTCCCTGGCTTCCCCATCTGATGGTGGCCGACTGGGCGAAATCAGGCGTTCACATGCGTTTTCGCATTCGCAAGTGGGGCCTCGTCGACCAGGTCAAGCCAAACAGCATCCAGTTCGCCACGCCGGACGAGTGTGAAAGCCGCTCATCGTACACCCAATAAACTTCGCTTCCGGTCCCGCGCCAAACCACCTTGTCTTAGGCCGCGCCACCGATCCGAGCCCCAAGCGCAAGCGCGGGGTTGAGCACCGGTCGCTTGCGCTCTGGGCTTGGAAAGAACGGCAGGTACACGCGTACGGTCGTTTAGGAGCTGCGTTTACGC
>JADFOB010000027.1 GCA_022563055.1 Planctomycetota bacterium | reverse complement strand
AGCGCTTCGCGGTAATCGCGTTGCCGACCTGCACCGCGTGCGAAAACTCGTCGGCGTGCGTGTCGGTCAACTCCGCCGAGGAGAAGGTAGCGCCGTGGATGCCGTCGCGCCCGGTCCGCCCGCCGACCAGGACGATCCGGTCGCCGGGCCGGGCGGCCTTGCGGACTTTGTCACGCGGGATGATCCCGACGCAGCCGCAATAGACCAGCGGATTGCCGAGATAGCGCGGGTCGAAATGGATGGCGCCGTTGACCGTGGGGATGCCCATGCGATTGCCGTAGTCGCGCACGCCGCCCACCACGCCCTTGAGTACCCGGCGGGGGTGCAGCACGTCTTTCGGCAGACGGGCGTCGTCGAAATCCGGCGGGGCGAGGCAGAAGACGTCCGTCGAGGCGATCGGTTTGGCGCCCAGTCCGCAACCCATGATGTCGCGGATGCACCCGCCGATGCCCGTGGCCGCCCCGCCGTACGGCTCGATCGCCGAAGGATGGTTGTGCGTTTCGACCTTGACGGCGATGCCGTAGTCGTCGTCGAACGCGATGATGCCGGCGTTGTCCTTGAACACCGAAAGGCACCAGGGAAGATCGAGGTCGCGCGTGGTGCGGGCGATGGTGTCGGCCAGGAGGTTGTCGAAGCGCACGGACACCGTGCCCGGCTGGCCGAAGCCATCACCTTTATAGTTCACGGCGCTCTTGAATGTCTTGTGGACACAGTGCTCGGACCAAGTTTGGGCGAGGGTTTCGAGTTCGATGTCGGTCGGGTCGCAGCCGCGCTTCGCGAAGTAGTCGCGGATGGTGACCATTTCTTCGAGCGAAAGGAACAGGTGCCCCGTGCGGGAAAGTCGCATGAGTTCTTCGTCGCTCAGGCCCGCGAGCTTGACGTGCCGCAACTCGAACGGTCGCTCCGGCGGCACGGGCAGGGACGTCGGCAGCGGGTCACTGCGATCGAACCCGTCGATGTACACCGCCTCCATGCAGTCGTTGGCCAGCACCTTTCGGGCGATGCGTTCGAGCTCCGCTGCGGACTTGGCGCCGATGATCTCGTACCGTCGCCCGGTCTGTACGGCGTCGATTTTGGAGCCGATCATCCGTGCGACGGCGTCCAGGGTGCTCATCGCCACCGGGTTCATCACCCCCGGCTTGACCTGAACCTCGATGGCGGGAAAGCGATCCTCGCGCGCGGCGAAGCCCTGCGTGATCGAGGAGGTCTCCGCGACCGCATCGGTCAGCAGCACGTTCGCCAATTCGCTGACTTCGGCTTGAGCGAGCGAGCCGGAAAGGAAGTAGAGTTTGCTGGAGCGCACGCCCTCGATGTGGGCCAGGCCCAGTTCGCGGATGTCCGCCAGCACGTCCCGCGCGTGCCCGTCCAACCCCGATTCCCGAGGCGACACCCGCACGCACCAGTGGAAAGGCCTTTTTGTTGATTGTGTCATCGGCTCACGGCGAGGTCGGTCCATCGACGAGCGAAACCCAAACCCGAAAGATACACCCGGTTTGCTTCCGACACCAGACCCGCATATGGTCGCACCAAGAGTCCGCGCCGTGCTCCGCCGAAGGCGGATTCTCGAACAGTGCTTTCTCGAGGAGGGCGGTCTGTGTGCCACTGCTTTGTGAGCAGTGCTCTTGGTTCGATTGCCTCTCACTCCCGTACACTGCTGACACAGCAGTGGCACTCGCGCGTAGTCCCGGCGCGCCGGGACTGTGCAGAAGCAGAGTCTGCTTCAGGGCGCAGAGCCTGTCAATTGGGCAAGCCGGCGACCGATCGGAGCTTGCTGCAGCGCAAGCTCGCGTTTTAGCTCCGACGCGGTCATCGGGATCCGCCCCAAACGGCGAGCGGTCCGAACCAGCACGTCGGCCAACTTGCGAACCTCGGCTGCAACCTCGGGAATCGGCGTATCGCTCTGGATGACCCACCGGCCGTTTTGGCGTACGAGCCGGACCTGTTCGAGTGGTACACGGTTGGCTACCTGAATCACGACCAAAGCGTCATCACCCCTAACCCACTCTTTGATCGCCTCGATGTCCCGTGAGAAGACGCCGAGAATGTTGGCGGTGTCGGAGTGGTCGAACGCCGCGGCGGACGCAGGCCCGAGATGCTTCTCGACCGAAGCTTGGAGAACCTGGTTGGCTACGATCAGCCGATCGACCGAGTGAATCAGTTCAACGACATAGGTGCGCTGGTCCTCCAGAACATAGGACTCCAACTGATCGAGTCGTCCGTCCAGGCGTAACTTGTGCACGTAGCGCACCGTCTCGATGGGTGAGAGTGATTCAGGCGCCCCTGTTTCCGTAGCGGATGGTCCGGTCTCGTCGACACCGGTTGAAACGGGAACCCGCTCGGACCGCTCACAGGCGATCAAGAATGTAAGAAGCAGGGTCATGCCGCCAACGAATGCGCGCTTGAGCATGGCTGGGTTCCGCAACAGATTCGGCAGGATCGTCGTCCCATCGGTACACTGTGATAGTAGCACAGTTCGCTACCGTGTAGCGGCCGCCCCCCGTGGCGGCCGTAGAACGACCGAGGATTCTCGAACTCCACACGCCACACAAAAACAGACCTTGCTCTATTGTCGATCGTCCGTCTGGGGCCGTATGTGTCCAACCCCGCGCTGGCGCTTGGGGCTCGGATCAATGGTGCGGCATTGTGCGCGGTGATTTAGAACCGGTATTTTGGCACGCGAAACCGTTTGGTTCCCGACCGCGCCTTGCGTCCTTGTGTGTCTTCGAACTGGGTGATCAGTTCAACCTCTTTGCCGGCGATCGTCTTGTCGGCCCAGACGAGCTTGATTATGTAGCCTTCCCCCATCATGCCCTTGCCCAGCCGCCCCATCGTACTGGTCGGGTAGTGCCAGTCGCTGACGAGGATGCGCTCGATCTCATCCGACGCGACCCGATCGATACGATACATCTCGATGTGAAACATTCCTTCGCGCCACACACCCCGCCGATCACCCGCATCCAGGTATACACGATACCAGATTCCCTCCGGATCGCGGTCGCCCGCCTTATCGACGTTGAGCCAGGGCCTCCTGTCGTAAATACATCGCACCGCGCGAATGGCGCGCTCATGCGGCGCGGACTTCGCGGACGCCTGCGCCGATCGGCCCGCCCACCCACCCGGTCCTGCCGCTTGACATCCGGCAAGCATCAACACGCCCGTCAGTCCGACGGTCGCAGCCGCCCTGATTGCATACTCGGTTCCACGCATGGTCACCTCGTCGAACGCCCGGAGCGCCCGTTGAAGAACTCGACGTTGCTTTCCGGACCCACGTTCTTCGACGTTCTACGGCCGCCACGGGGGGCGGCCGCTACATAAAAACAGAGAATGCTCTAGGCGCCCTCAGCCGTCACGCCGCGAGCGATCCGCGGACCGTACACGGGGCCTGTGGCTGTGCTGGTCGTCGAGGGACGTGCGATCCGGGGTCCGTACACCTTGGGCTGTGGCCCGTACAGATCACGTTTTTCGGGACGAGGCGCTGCCGCCGGCGCTTCGACCCCGCCGCCCACCGGGCCTAACAATGAATCCTGTGGAAGGATTCGCAGACCCTCCATCAGCGGGCTCTGACGAATGGAGTCGGGCAGGACGAACTTGTCGCGTTGCTCGACCGACATCCGGTGTACGTCCTCGTCGGTGCGAAGGATATCCACCGTGAGCGCAATGAGAAGCTCTGTCTTGGCCGTCGACACGCTGGTCGAGCGGAAGAGAGGACCAATCCAGGGCAAGTCTCCGAGGATCGGGATCTTGTTCTCCACCTCCGACTCGCGGGAGGTAATCAACCCACCGATAATGACGGTCTCACCGTCCCGGATGGTAATGTTCGTTTCGACTTCCCGCGTCGAGAAGATGGGCGAGGAGACACCTTCTGTCAGCTGAAGGTTCTCACCACTGAAGCTGGAAAGCTCCTGCCTGAGTGCGATCGTCACGTAGCCGTCGGGGCTTATGGTCGGCGTAGCCGTCAACACAATCCCGACATCCTCGCGGTTGATCACGGAGTTGGTCGAGCCGGTGTCATTGATCTGCGAGCTGGCCACGAACGGAACCTGGTCGGCGATCGTGATATTTCCCTCCTCGCCATTGCGTACCATCAGAATGGGGCGGGAGAGCGTCTCGAGCCGGCTGTTCTGTTGCAGCGCGGGCAGCAAGAAGGCGAAGTCCTCGCCGGTGACGGTAAAGTTCAGCCCACCGAGTCCCAGTCCGATCGCTCCGAGGTCGGTGCCCAGCACGTAGTCAAACTGGTTTCCCTGGATGATCCCGTTGGGTCCGACAACGGCGTTCTCGGAAAAGTGCAGATCCTGTCCCGCTATTTCGATCCCGAGCTCGACCGAGTCAGTTAGCGAGACCTCGGCAATAAGGACCGAGATCATCACTTGCGGTTCCGGACGGTCGAGCTTGTCGATCATCGCCATGGTCGACTGGTAGGCCTGGCGACTGGTGCCCACGATCAGCTTACTGCTGCCCGCCTCGGCGTCGCCGACCGCTTCAATCGAGATCTGCCTCTCCATCCGACGCTGTTGTGCCTCTTCATCATCCATAAGCCCAAGGACATCCTGTTCTTTCTGGTTGAAGTTTTCCACCGCGCTGGCCAGATCCTGGGCGCTGAGATACTTGGCCTGAACCACTTCCACGATGCGATCTTCCGCTTCCTGGGCATCCAGATAGCGGATCAGCTCCTCGACCATGCGCAGGTCGATCTCGGCGCCGGCGACGATGACCGTGTTCGTTCGTGAATCGGCTGTGAACCGGAGCTCCTGACCAACGCGGGCAAGCTCCACGTCGCCGAACTCATCCCCGAAGTTGTACACCCTTGCGGTCTCGCCCTCGCCCGTGTCCGGCTCGAAGATCTCGGTGAGTTGCTCCACCATGTTCCCGGCGTCGGCGTTGACAAGCGGGAAGAGGCGGATTTCCGACTGAATCGGTCGGATGGCGTCGAACTTGCGAATCATGGCTTCGAGCATCTCCATGCTGTCCATGGGCGCCACCACCATCAAAGAGTTGGTGCGTGGATCGGCCTCAATACGAATATTCTGGCGGAGCAGCTTGCGCACCGTCTCTTTTCCATTGGGAAGCGTGTCGGTCCAGGCCAGGATGACCGCACGCTCGTCGTCGTCGCCCCCCTCCCCAAAGAGCCCGTCGGTCATCAACGTGGCGAAGTCCTGCGCCAGCGCCTGCTTGAGTTGAATGATCTTGACCATCATCTCGACAGCCGGTGTCGACGTGTCCAGCCGTCCGACCATTTCGCTGATGTTCTGCATCTCCGAAGGCGAAGCCCAGACGATGAGGGAGTTGGTTCGTTCGTCCGCCTCGATGGCGATGGCGTCCGCCCGCCCGCTGCCGCCCTCCGCCTGCGATTGAAACAGCGTATCGAGCTTTTCCGCTACCTGTGTCGCGTTCGCCATTTTTAACGGAAAGATGTGAAACTGCTTGGCGATGTCCGACGGTCTGTCCAGCAGCGTCAGAAGCTCACGGATGGCTTCGTGATCGTCGCGCGACGCGCTGCAAACCAAACTGTTCGACGATTCCTCAGCCAGAATCACGATCGGCGTCCGCGAGGTCTGGTCTGCGTCGCTCCGCGAGTCAAACAGCTCCTGCATCCGTTGAGCGAGCTTGGTCGCCGACGCGTGTGTCAGCGAATAGACCTTGAAGACCGCCGTCATCGGTCCCGCCTCCACGTCGAGCCGCTTGACCAGAACTTCCACGCGCTCCATCGCGTCGCGCGTGGCGGCGATCACCAGGGCGTTGCTGCGCGGATCGGGAAGGATGGTCGGCGCTTGGAACGTGTCGGACTGACCCGCCATTCCCTGGAAGAGCTCCTCCAGCATGGCCGAGAGCACCATCGCATCGGCAAACTCCAACTCGAAGAGGCGCGTGTCGTTTAGCAGTGGCTTGGCCTCGAGCGTCTCGACGAGCGTCTTGATCTCCTCATAGTCCTCGACGCTCGACGCGACGATCAGCGCGTTGCTACGCTCGTCGGCCACGATAATGGGCTGATCGTCCAGCAGCTCAGCCTCACCGCGCAACGCCGACTTCCGTGCCCACAGCTCGTCGATCTTCTCCTTTAGATCACTGGCGGTGAGACGTTGGCACATGATGATCCGGATGTGTTCCAGTCGTTGTGTCGGTTGCGTGTCCAGTTGGCGCGCGATCGTAAAGAGTTCCCGGTAGTTCTCCTCGGAAGCTGAGACGAGTAGCGAATTGCTCTGAATGTCGACGCTTAGAAACAGCCGCTCTCGTTCCAGAGCAGCCCTGCCGGCGTTGGTGGCCTCGAGCGCCTCGAAACGCTGATCGAACAGCTTGGTGATCACCTGAGCGATTCGCGTCGCATCGCTGTACTCAAGACGGATCAGATGCAACGGGAACTTGAGCGCCACCGCCGGTCTATCCAGCTCGTTCACAATCTTCTCGACCAACAGCGCCTGCTCCGGTCGCCCGGTGAAGACGAGCGTGTTGGTGCGGGTATCCGCGTACAAACCGATGTTGTAGACGAGCCCGTGACCGTACGGTCCTTCCGGCACGGCGTTGGCGCCGCTGCCGTCGGGATCCTCGGGCAATACCTTCCCGCCGTCGAACATCTCCCTGAGCGTATCGCGCACCGATTCCGCGTCGGCGAAGCGAAGCGGGAAGAGCTTCACCTCGACATCCTCGGCGGAGGGTACGCCGTCGAGCAACTCGATCAGTTCCTGTAGCGGCTTCACATTCTTCTCAACGGTCGCCACGATCAGGCTGTTGGTCCCTTCATCGGGAATGATCCGCGTGGGTTTCTGCAAGTCGATCGGCGAGAGATCGATGATCTCGCCGGACGGGAGCGCCTTGCTGATTTGCAGTCGGAAGATGAACTCCTCGGCTGCCTCGCGCCCTTCCGACGACGTCAGCAAATTCTCGATCACGTCGGCCAGTTCGTTTGCCTTCGAATGTCGCAAGGGGAAGATGGTCAATTTGACCTCGCCCGCGTCGCTGGTCGGCTCGACGTCGAGACCGTCGAGCAGTCGCTGGATCTGCGCACGCTGGTTTTCGCGCGCGATGACCATAATCGTGTTGTTGGCGTTGTTCCCGATGATCTGGACCTCGGCTTCCTCTCCGGTCGCACCGCGCTTGGTGTTGATATCCCGAATAATCTCTTTGAGCTGCTCCGCGACGTCGGTCGCCTTGCGATACTTGACGGAAAAGATCAGTTGCTCGAAATCCTTGATGTCCCGCTCTTCGTCCTCGTCCACGTCGAGGATCACGCTGATGACGAAGTCTATGTCCTTGGGTAATGCGGAGACCAACAGCTTGCTCGACGACAACGCCTTGACCGACACCCGATCCTCCGATCGCTGGTTCGGCTCAAACAGCAGTTCCTGAAGAACCGGCTCGATCGTCGCGGCGATGTCATTGGCATCACGTTTGGTGACGGTGACGATTTCGAGCACCTTTTTGGGAGCCGCCTGGTCCAGGGCGCGGATGATCGCCTCGAGCACAGCCACCGCCTCTTCGGGGCCTTGCAGGATCATCTGATCGCCCACGACCTCGACCTCGATCTCCGCGCCAATCAGCGCGTTGATCGCCCCTTCGGGGAGCTGGTCAATCAAGGTCTGCAGGGCATCGTCTTGCGTAACGTCGTAGCGCTGCGGAGCCGCCGCGCGAGGCGGGGTCTTCTCATCAGCCGAGCTCTTCTCACCAGCAGCGCCCTCTGCGCGCGGATCAGGTGTTGTCTTGTTAGCCGACTTAGGCGCCTCACCGCTCTGCTCCTGTGCGAGAGCCACGCCAAGTGTGGTCGGCACGTTAAACGTGCAGAGAGCGACTAACGCCACCAGAGTTCGTCCCGTAAGCATCGGGCCTGTTTTGCTTGTCATCATTCTGATCCGTACCGCCTGTTCCAATTCGGGAGCATCCATGCCCCCAAACCAATGTTCGTCGTGTGCTCGACATCAAATCATCGACCGCGCTGCCCGGCCGGCCGGCGACTTCCGCCGCGAGTCCCCCGCGGGCGATTGCCGGGCGAGCTGCGACCGCCGCTCCGTCCACTTCTTGCGCTGCTTCCAGTCCTTCCTCGCCCCGCGCGACCTGTCCGCCGGCTGCTCGCCTCTCGCTGCGTCAGTTGGTCGATCACGCGCATGATGTCCTCAACCGGCCTGTTGGTTACCTTGATGATTCGCGTCCCCCGACCGCCGGAAGGACCCATCTCCTCCATCGCCTTGGCCAGCTTTTCCACATCGTCAAAGAGTTCCGGTGAACCGGAGACAATCAGCGAATTCGTACGGGGATCGGGCCTGACGATCACGCTGCGCACCGTGCTTCGACCGCCGCCGCCTCGACGCCCACCACCGCTTACCTGTGCGTACTGCTTCTCGGCGCTGTCGTTGACAGCCTGTTCCACCTTATCCGCCAGATCCGTGATGTTGACGCCCTGCGTAATCTGGATAATTCGGAAACTGTCCTGCTCGCCGAGCTCCTCCGTGTCCAGGTTCCGAACCACCGACTCGATGGCTGAGAAGTCCGTCGGACTCGCACGCACGAGCAGCACGTTCATGGCCTCATTGGCGGTGATCACCGGCGGATCCGCCCCGCTGCGTCCTCGGCCTCGCTGCTGTTCGGAGAACATCTCCAGAACCGTCGGGAGTATCTGAGCGACCCTGGCGTGCTCCAGAACGATCATCTGGGGAATCGCGCGCTCTCTCCCCGCCTCATCCATCTCGGCCACCTGCTGCTCAATCCGATCGACCTCGCCCTTGCTTCCCGTAATGACAATCGCATTGCTCTGCGCCAGCGCGCTGATCCGGACGTTGCCGGCCAGTTCCTGTCCCCGTCCCCGGCTGCTAGGCTTCTTGAGTGCTTCCTGCAAAGCGCGCTGCACTTCGGTCGCGTCGCTGAACTTGAGCGTGATGACTCTCACGATACCGCCGGCGGCATTCTCCTCCGTATCCAATTCCGCGATGCGCTTTCTGATCCGCTCCATGTTCGCTTCGCTTGCCTGGACAATCACCTGTCGAGTCGTCATGTCCGGCGTAGCAGCCACCGAGTATTCCATGGGCGGCACATTGCTCTCACGACCCAGCGCCTTGATCGCCTTGGCTTTGTCCTCGTAGATGAGGTTAATCA
>JADFOB010000026.1 GCA_022563055.1 Planctomycetota bacterium | reverse complement strand
GGCTCGCCTTGCGTCGCCGATGTTCGCGGCGGTTCCACAGGCGGTTCGATCTCGGAAAGCGCAAGGTAGGCTCGCTCGGGATCCACGCCCGGCAACGGCGATGCGCTCGCGCCATGATCGCCACCGTCACCGGCGCCCGGCGGGACCGCGCAGCCGGAAACCAGCGCCAACGCGATCAGCAGGAACCATGGCCGCTCTCGGCGTGCCACTGCTCTTGAGCAGTGCCGGGCGGTACCGTGGTGGTCGTACGAGGAGCACTGCTCAAAAGCAGTGGCACGCAACAGCAGCACCAATCGTTTGAGCCGCGTCGAGGTGCTAGAGCGGTTCATACAGTCCCCAGGGTTGTTTCGGATGTACGCATCCGCCACGGGCTTAGACGACGTACGGCGCGCCGGCATCAAAGTGAGGTCTCGTCGAAAGCCTGCTCCTCGGACGGTTCACGTTCCATGTTGCTCCGACGTTTCAGGTCGCCGCTTTCCTGGTCTTTCGAGACTTTGTCGATTTACCGCTACGCCGGGCAGTGCCCTTGGACGGGGTGAACGAACGCATGGTCAGGCAGAAGGCTCTTGCGTCGGTGGCGCTGATGTGTCGCTCGAGGAAGGCCTGGACTTCGGCGCGACTGGCCGAAGGATGCACCAGACCCGCTTCGCGCAGCGTCTTGAGCAACCGCGCATTCACGGGAATCGCATGCCCTCCCAGACCCCAGAGCACGACCGAGGCAACGACGTACTCATCGACTCCCCTTAACTGTTCGAGGATCTGGCGCGCTTCGCGTCGTCCGATCGACCGGAGGCGATCAAGCCCGAGGCGGTTTTCACAATCGAAGATCGCCTGGAGGGCGTGCTTGAGCCGCTGACACAGCTCGATCCCCTCGGGGATTGCGCTGTCCATCGCCTCTTGTATCTCAAACGCACTCGATACACGGACCTCATTCCAGTCGACCATCTGGGACATGAGGCGGTCGATCGCCGCGCCGGCCTTGTTGTCTCCGAGCGTGTCCCCCAGCATCGCACGTGCAAGGCAGTGAACAGGATCCTGCAACTCCGGGATGACCGGTTTGGTTGCGCCGGAGCGATGTTTGGCCCAGGCTTTCTTGAGCTTAGCGGCGTAGGCTGTGCCGTCCCTCATACGTTACGCTCCATCCACTATTTCCGTTGATGAGTCGTCAGACTCGCCCATGTGGGGCTCCTCGTCGAGCACTGGTTCCGTCGCGTCCCTTTGGGCCTGTTTGGCCTCCATCTGTCGGCGGTTCTCTTCAATCAGGCCCAGGGTTTTTTGCGCAAACTTGCCGGCCTCGTCGATCTCAAACCGCAACTCCGGACAGTTCCTCAGTGAGAGCACGCTACCCACCATGCGTTGGAGATAGCCGGTGGCGCTCTTGATCGCCGCCATTGTCTTTCGTTCGACCGTTTCGCCACCGGGCACCATGAGATAAATCCTGGCGATCTGAAGATCACGGGTCATCTCGACCCGCGTGATCGTAGTCAGTGTGGCCAGTCGCGGGTCGTGCAGTCGATGGACGAGGGCCTCGCCGACGATGTCGCGTACGAGGCTTGCTACCTTCTCCTTGCGAAACGGTCGCATTTACGGTTCCTGCTCCCCATGGGCATGGTGCCCGCGGCGTGAGGCGTTCGGACCCCGACACTCGCCCGGCATCTGCCCGACACGTCCAACTACGCGTGTGCGATCAAAGCAACTCTCGGTTGTAGTCGATCAGCGATAGGCCGCCATTGTGCCGTACCAACTCGACGACTTTGTCCAACAGGGAATGCACGTTTCTCGTTTCGTTCGAGACCGTGGCAATACCCAGGCGGCACCGCTTGGCATCATTACCGTACGCGACCTCCGCCACGGACACGTTGAATCGGTTGTGCAGCCTTTTCTTGAGGCTCTGAATGACACGCCGCTTATCCTTGAGCGATTGCGCGTCAAACAGCGCCAATTCGATGGTCAAGATTCCAACGATCATCAACTCGCTTCGCGAATAATCTTCGCGGTGAACCGGCCCTTGTGAATCCCAATCCTTAAAAGACGCATCTGCTTTTCGGCTTCGACGTAATAGGGGATGACCCCAATGCGGTACAGCGCCTGGAGGACAAAGGGCTGATCGGCCGTCGTCACACCATAGTAATCCAACTCATCCCGGACGTTCACCTCGTCGAAGGTGAACGCTTCGCCGGGCGGAATGTAGTCGGCGGCAATGAGCTCCGCGATCGAGAACGCCTGACCATCCGCCCTTGGAATCCTCGGCAAAAACAGCGCCTGCACACCGCGAGTGACCCCGCTGCGCACGGTTACGTTGCGATACTGCCGGACGATGTAGATCTGATCGTCCGTCTCGTCGATGAATACGTCGGCTGCTCCATCAGGGAGGAAGTAGCGATTCACCAATCTCTTACGATCTTCCTTGTTGCCCTGTGCGATCGAGCGACGAAACGGCCGGTACCCCCGGTAATCCTTCAAGCGCGGGTCATTAAGTGGGAAAACGACCTCGACGACAAACGTTCCATCCGAAGCACGCGAGGCCCCGGAAGGGGAGCCGACATCAAACTGCACACATCCTTTGACCGACTGGATGCGCCCCACATCGGGTGCGCGAGAGGCATCCAGGTAGAAGCCCGTCGCTCCGGGCGGCGTGGAACTCACATAAAGTCCCTTGAGCTTGTCGCGATCGACCAATCCGGGACGCGCCTCTCTCGAACGGTCTTTTTTCGCCGCTCTTCGATCCGTGGAGCCCCGCTGCTCACGGACTTTCGTGATGCGGCGAGCGAGCCCGTCTTCCTCGAACCACGGACGTACGAACTTTTGTCCGACAACGATGATGACCGAGATTAGCAGGGCGGCGTAACAAAGTTTCAGGATGACCGCGAACGGATCCAGAGGTCTCGCTCGCCGTTTCCGCGAGAACAGACCTCGACCTCGCTTACGTTTCCCCCGCCGCGCCGGCGCACCCGCTTCGTCTGCCTGATCGATGTCCCTGAACAGAAAGTCCAGGTCATCGGCTCCGTCGTTCGGGACGGGCGCTTCGACACCGCAGTAGGAACAGCGAACGACACCGCCGGCATTCTCGTCTTTTGCCCGAACGGTATGGCCGCATTCCGCCTTGAATTCGATCATGGCCGTCCCGCCATCATCACACCTGTCGACCTCAGGCGCCCCATCCGCTACAACGTCCTGGCGATCTTGAGAATCTCGTAGGCTTCGATGATATCACCGACGTGGATGTCGTCAAAGCCTTCGATCCGGATGCCGCACTCCATACCGCTACGCACCTCGCGGACGTCGTCCTTGAAGCGTCTGATCGAGGCAAACTCGCAACCCTCCCGCACGACGACACCGTCGCGGATCACCTTGGCGAGATGGTTTCGGTTCAACGTCCCTTCGGAAATGAATGAACCGGCTACCACGCCCTTGCCCCGACTGAGATGGAATACCTGTCGGACCTCCGCCACGCCGCGCGTCTCGGGTCGCAACTCGGGCGCCAGCAACCCCTCGAGCGCTTTCTTGACGTCATCGGCGACGTTGTAGATGACACGATAGGGTCGGATGTCGACGCCGTGCTGCTCGGCGAGGCGGCGGGCTCCGACCGAAGCCTCGACTCGAAACGCGACGACGATTCCCTTGCAGGCCTCGGCGAGCAATACGTCGCTGTCGTTGACCGCGCCGACACCGGCGTGGCGCACGGTTAGACGAACCTCGTCGGAGGGGATCTCCGAAAGGATCTGTTTCAGGGCGGTGACGCTGCCGTCGACGTCGGCCTTGATGATGAGGTTGAGTTCCGGCGTCTCCTGGGAATCTCGCTGCTTGAGCATCTCTTCGAGTGTTCTAACCTTGCGAGACTGGAGACGCCCTTGCTGGATTCGACGGTGCTTGGTTTCGCTCGCCACCTCTTTCGCTCGCTGCAGGCTCGAGACCTCAAAGAGCGCATCTCCCGCCATGGGAACGTCATCCAGACCCCAGACTTCCACGGGAACGGAAGGGCCGGCCTCCGTAATCCGCTGGCCCCGATCGTCGTGCAGCGCCCGTACCTTTCCGCTGGCGTTACCACAGACGACGAACGACCCGACACGTAAAGTCCCCTCGCGCACCAGCACCCGTACGACGGCGCCGACACCGCTCTTGGTCTCCGCCTCGATGACCGCGCCCTGAGCCGGTAGCGTCGGATCCGCTTTCAGCTCGAGCAGGGCGCTGAGATCCGAAAGGTGCTCGATGAGTTCCGGGATGCCGGTGCCCGTCGTGGCCGATGTCTCGATCACGTCGATTTCCCCACCCCAATCACCGCTCGGCGTCAAGCCGTGCTCCGCGAGCTGTCCGTATATCTTGAGCTTGTTCTGATCGCCCAGATCAATCTTGTTGAGCGCTACGACCACGGCGACCTCGGCGGCTTTGGCGTGATTGATGGCTTCGATCGTCTGCGGCATGACGCCGTCATCCGCGGCTATGACGAGTACGACCACGTCCGTCACCTGCGCGCCGCGGGCGCGCATGGCCGTAAACGCCGCGTGCCCCGGCGTGTCAAGGAAGGTGACCGTCCCATGTTCGGTGACAACATAGTGCGCACCGATATGCTGTGTGATCCCGCCATCCTCACGTGCCGCGACGCGTGTGCTTCGGATCGCGTCAAGGAGGCTCGTCTTGCCGTGATCCACATGCCCGAGCATGGTGACCACGGGCGTTCTGGGCTCAAGGTTTTTGCGCTCGCGCGCGGCGAACTCCTCGGTGATTTCGTCGAGCTTGGTCTTGGCTTCAATGACCGTCAGCTCGATACCGAAGTGCAGCGCGAGCAACTCAGCCGTCTCCGCCGGCAGGATCATGTTGATGTTGGCGACCAGATTGTGCTCATCCCGCAGAATCTTGAAGAGCTGAATAAAGCTGAGCCCGGTGGATGAGCAGAACTCCTTCATCTGAATCGGTTCGTGAACGGTGGCCTCCGTCTTGGGTCCAGCCGGTGCCACCGCCGCCCCGCCCGCGCCAGCTTGCTGGAAGGAACGACGACGATGGATTCGCCGACCGGTCGCGCCGGCGAGGCGCTCCTGGCGCTCGGCCAAGTCCCGATCGCGCCAACCCGTGGATTCCGCACCCGGTTGACGGACCCTGCCGGCTGCACGGCGCATGCTGCCTCGTCCGCGCCGTTGCGTGCCTTTCTCGCCCGGTCCCGCAGGAGCCGGCCTCATCGGACCGGCCGGTTGCGGAGTGTCCGGGCCGCCGGGACGCCTCGGGGGCGGTGGACCCCGACGGGTCGGCAGCGAGTCCGACTCCAGCGGTTCATAGCGGACAACACGCGGTCCTTTGAGTTTGGCAGGCGTGGGAACGTGCAACGGACCGGCCGGTTGGATCGGATCCTTGGGCTTTTCGGGCTCAGGTGGTTTCGACACGGGCAGCGGTCCGGCTTGCCCATCCGGCGGGGCAGCCTCGGCGTCGACCTCATCCGCGACCGTCTCCGTGGGAGTTTCCTCAAGCAGAAGCACGTCCGCGACTTCGGCGGTCGGCGCTTCCGCGGCGACGACGACGTCGGTGGCGGGCGTCTGGGAAACCGGCGGTTCCTCGAGCACTGTTGTGGCGAGCGTCCCCACGCCGGACGTTGTCGGTTCGAGCGCCGGTTCGGTGGCGGTGGCCGTCTCGGCTTCCGCGACGGCGGTCGTGGCCGTCACCGCCAGCCCCGCGTCGACCGTCACGGTGGTGGCGTCCGTCTGCGCCTGCTTGTCCGTTTTCGTGGTGGTCTTGCGTTTGGGCTTCTTGACTCGGACTTTCTTGAGATCGATCCGCTTGGCCGTCTCGACGACTGTGTCGTGGGCGCCTTCGCTGAACCACTCGCGGACGGTCGCCTCAAGCCCGGCGCTCAGCGCGGACATGTGGTTCTTGATGTCTTCGATGCCCTCGGCCTGACACTTCGTGACCAGCACCTTGCTGGAGACGTTCAGTTCCCTGGCGAGGATGTGAACGCGCATCTTCTGGACCAAAACCGAGTCTCCCTCAGTACGCTCTGCCACACCAGACCACCACCCAAAGGCGTACGCTTGCGGTGCCGCTACGTTGGATCGCTCGACTCCACCGTCCCCGTCTTAACGGCTGACACATCCGTGTCGGCCGCGGGTGTCGGCGACTGTGTCTGGACGTCTTGAACGGCCGGCGTTTCCGACGCCGTCTGGGAATCGACCGAGTTGGGCGTCGAGCCGGATTCATCATCCGGCGAATCGCTGTCCGTGGTATCGCTGTCCGTGGTATCGCTCGAAACGGGCGTCTCCGGTTCATCGGAGGGCGTCTCGCCGGTCTCCACGGAGTCTTCGGCGGGATCCGCATCCGTTTGTGCAGCAGCTTCCGCTTCCGCTTCTTCGGCGGCTTTCTTGGCAGCTTCCGCCTCCGCCTCCGCGGCGGCCTTCTTGGCGGCTTGGCGCTCCGCCTCGAGACGCGGCGCCGCTTCGGCTGCGACCTCGACGATTCGCGCCGCCAGCGCCTCATCCAACTCCAGATCCTTCACGAGCGGTTCGACACCCACCTCGGAGAGGTCGCTAAGCGACACCATGCCCATCGCCAGCATCTTATCGAGCATGACGTCCTGAACGCCTTCGATGCCCGACAGTGTTTTCTGCATGTCGTCGATGTTCCGGTCGTACTCCCCAGGTGTGCTTATATCGATATCCCACCCGGTCAGTCGCGCGCCGAGCCGGACGTTCTGTCCACGCTTGCCGATCGCGAGTGACAACTGGTCTTCCTGAACGATCACGGTGGCTCGCCCGAGCTCAAAGCAGAGAAAGACCTCCTTGACCTCGGCCGGTTTGAGCGAGTTAGAGATAAGAACCTGCGACGATTCGTTCCAGCGGACGATGTCGATCTTTTCACCGCCGAGCTCGTCGACGATGTTCCGGATGCGGCTGCCCCGCACGCCGACGCACGCACCGACCGGGTCCACCTTGCTGTCGATGGATGACACGGCGACCTTGGTTCGATAGCCCGCCTCGCGCGCAAGTGCGCGAATCTCGATGATGCGCTCAGCGACCTCGGGGACTTCGAGTTCAAACAGTTTTCGGATGTAGTCCGGGTGCGTCTGGGTCAAGACGATCTTGACGCGGTTCTGTTCTTCGCGGACGTCCAGGACCATCGCACGGATACGCTCACCGGGATGGTGGGCGTCGCCGGGAATCTGCTCGCTCCGCGGAAGGAACGCTTCCGCCCTGCCCAGGTTGACCGTTAGCGCTCCGCCTTCGAACCGAGCAACCGTGCCGGTGACCACCGTGCCAACGCGCTGGGAGTATTCCTCAAAGATCGAGTTGCGCTCGTCCTCGCGGATCCGCTGCATCATCACCTGTTTGGCAGTCTGGGCGGCGATGCGTCCGAGCGTTTTCAGATCGAGCGGCTCACCGTCCACGGTGGCTGTGATGGCGCCCGTCACGCGGTCGATGGCGACCTGGATGTCCTCCGCCTCCTCGTACGCCTTCTGCGCGGCGGAGAGCATGGCGGCTTCCAGATCGAGAAAGACGATCTCCTTCTCGATACTCTTGTCGCGACTGATCGCGTCGACAAATCGAATCAGATCGGTATTCATCGGCATTCACAAAAAAAGCGTGGGCGCATACAACCATCCCACGCGGAACCACGGCAAGGCAGCAAGCTGACCGTCGGCGTCTAAGGCATCGTCCCACTCCCGTTTGTGAGACGCGCTGAGAAACACCGGCGAACACGATCGGGCTGGACTGGCTCAGTCCGCACGACTGGAAGCTCCACCCTGTGGCTTCATCATCCTTACGAGCTCCGCGCGCTCACCGACAACCACCTCCGGTGGCCATGGTGAGCGACCATAAGCATCCCAACAGGTCCATGGTGCCGCGTGACGGCGCAGACTCTCCCAGCGTCGAAGCAGCCTCCGCCGCACATCACCGGGAGGCATTATAGGTGGCCCGCGGAAGCTGTCAAACCAACGAAACTCGCAGGCGGGCAGGTTGGTTTCAAGTCTAATGGGTAGATTCGTGAACTGAGCCCGGAGCGCAAGCGACGGGTTCTTCCGCCGTCCCGAATGAGAACCCCGCGCTAGCGCTTGGGGCTCGGATGAGAACCACGCGCTGGTCCCGCACCGATGGACCACCAACGCTCCTCGGTGCGGCAACCCTTTCCTCGCCAACAGGCGCGTCATTCCGCTTGACGGTACACGGGCGTTCCCCGTACGATACGCGCAGAATGGGCGACGGCGTGGTTTGCATTGTTACAGAATCACTGTAGGCACGGTGGGTGAGTCCGGCGACCCCTGTAGCACGCCGTGCCCATTCCACGGAGGACAACACGATGGACGCAATCTTGTCCAGATTCCGGGTAGACGCTGCCAAACTGGGGATGGCGTTGGGTCTTGTTTGCCTTGTCGGCGGGCTCGGGTGCTCTGTTGAATTGCTGCCCTTCGATCCTCCGCCGGGAGCAGGAAGCGATGGCTCGATCGATGATGACGAGGTGCTCGTGCGATTCGTCAACCTGACGGCGGACGATGCCGTGGACATCCAGTTCCATGCGACCAACGCCGAGCTGACGGCGCTGCCGGACGACCTCTTTGTCGAGGAGAATCTGATCACGCGGGATCTGGGCCTTGCCGGTTCAGGCCTGCTCGCCCCGCGCACGCAGGATGAGATCACGTTTCCCTGCACGGACGAGCTGACGTTGGGCACACTGGGCGGTGAATTCCTCGATGCCCAAACGGGCGACGTTCGGGGTAACGGCGTCAGACGTTGGGTGCAGGAGGCTCCGCTGGGGCTTTGTGGCTTCGTCGTCACCTTCGAGTTCGACCGCGATGGTGACGACGTCGTGACGCGGATCAAACTCGGCGACTGACACGCGGATGGCACCCGCCAGAGCCCGTCGCACGGAGAGACCGGTATGGGGTCCGCCCGCTGGCTCATCTTTGCGCTACTTGTGGCCATGGCTCCGCGGCCAGCTGAAAACCAGGCTGCCCAGCGATCCGCAGACCCCACGCCTGCTCCTGGCGCCGGGGTAATTCTCGCGCCGGTTCAGCTTGTCGAGCAGTTCCTCCTTTCGGACAACCCCAGCGCACGGGCCAAGCTGATAAGACGGATTGACAAAGCGGTCGGCGGCGACGTTCAAGCCGTCGCCGAAGCGCTCGCCACGCTGAACGTG
>JADFOB010000287.1 GCA_022563055.1 Planctomycetota bacterium | reverse complement strand
GAGGAACCTCCGGATGCACTGGGGTGGGACTCCGCTTCAATCCGAGGTCAAGCATATGCGCCCGTGGTGTGATCGCTGGGAGCAAGTTGACGGTGTCCCTGTGCTCCAATGGAGTCTACCTGAGGTCCGCGCCTACTATCTGTATCATCTTCTTTTGCATGAAATCGGCCACATCATCGACCCCTTCTACAGGAGTTCGCGCAAGAAGCGGGAGGATTTCGCGGAGAACTTCGCCCTGGAATGGGCGCAGAAACTGGGGAAGCTAAAGCGGAGGTGAAGCAGACAGTGCTTTATCGCGGTAGTGGGCGGAACTTCCATTTACCATCTTTCAACTGGGCGTAGACGGCGATGCCGGGTTTGTGCATCTTCTCGAAATGTTCTTCCCCATACGCGTCGCGGCTCATGTCGAAGAGCATCTGCCGGAGAGCTTCCCGGCCGGGGTCGGCGATGTTGACCGCGTGCATGAGATGGTCGGCTGCATCGTACGAGAAGAAGGCTTCACGGTCGGGCGGCACGGGCACAGCCCCGCGTACGTTACGCTCGGAGTACCGCGCAATGAAATCCGCGCGGCTATCGGAATCGACGCGCCGCGGGGTTGTGTAGAGCGCGAGAACCGCTCCGGGATTCTCACCGGCTAACGCGATGAACTCATCCCCGACGATCGACCGACTCCCCACGAAAAGTTGGTCCATCCCCAGCTCGCGCATCCGCCTCAAGATTGCGGCTGATGTCTCCGTGTCGGTCCAGGTCAACACGACCTGCGCCTGTTGGTCTTTCAGGATCGCCAGCGCTGGGTCCAACTCCCCGTCGTCCTTAGCACGGCGCGTAATCCAGCGACGATTCGCCGGTCGGAGCTTCGCGCGGGCTGAAGCCCGCGGCTCGGGGGAAGGCGCGGAATTCGCGCGGGCTCCCGATAAATCGGGATTGTATTCCGCCCGCGGCTCGGAAGTGTCGTGCAGTTGCTCACGCCGAGTTGGTCGGCAAGACAGGTCGACGATCAGCGGGCTGCCGCGCTTGCGAGCGTGGCTGCTCCACCAGTCCAGGTGTCGTTGCGTATCACTGCCCGGCGTGCGAAGCGCGGCGACGCGCGTAAACCCAAGGCGATCGAAAAGGTAGTCGAGCAGCGCTCGGTGCTGTCTGGGCCGATCGCCCCAACAACGAAAGGTCCAAGGACTCTCGCCTGGGGCTTCGTCGAACGTATCCAACCGATCGCTCGCGTTGACAAACGGAACTTCCGTACGAAGGAGCACGGCTTGTGTGATCCGGTCGGACGCGTCGAAGTATCCAACAATCCCCGCCACGTTGTCGTAATCCGCCAACATGGGGAAGTCGTCCACGGCTGTACCCCATCCGTAGCGGCCATAGCCCATTGGAGCCGTCGCCAGCTCAAAGGACCGCTGCCCGCGATATCCGCCGTTCCTGTTGGCGTACTCCAGGGCAAGCTGGACAGCCAGCAGATCGGGTCGCCCTGCACGCTTGGAACGTCCCGAAGCGGCGCCGGGCAGTGCGATAATCCGGGTTCGCGGTCCGTGGATGGCAATGGCTACGGGTGCCGCTGCCGTCGCAGCAGTGCCCGGTAGTGAGGGGCGACGGGGCGAGGAGCACTGCTGGGACAGCAGTGGCACACCACTCATCGTCCCGGTCCAACTCGATCGGTTCGTTCCTCGTGCCAGACCGTTGGCAGTGCCCACCCAGATGTCCGCGCCGTCAACCGCGATGCACCGAACGCGATTGTCCGGGATCGATGTCGTCATGCGGCTCGTACCAATGGTCCGCCCGCGACGAATGAGCGTTGTCACACCGCCGCCGTCGCATCGCCGGTGGTGAACCCACGTATCGCTGGTCCAGTCCACAAGAGCGAGCAGCCCATCATCCGTACCGATCCAGGCTCCGGGCTGCCGCGATCCCGGCACTTTTGCCTCTGGATCGGCGCGTGAAGCAACCATGCAGTGCACGAACCCGCCGGCGGTGCGGTGTGGGATTGCCCAGGACTCCCAGGAATCGTCAGCCCCGAGGCGGGAAAGCTCGGTCTGCGTAGCCCACCAGAGCAGACCACTGGTCGAGGCCACATCGACGGTTGTCTCATTGTGCGGTCTCACGGCGATCCGACTCAGGGGGGATGGTCCAGGTGCCGTACCCGCACCGGACGTCCGTTCGACATGTGGATCGACTGCCCAAACGCCGCCGCACCAGGCGCTCGCCACGAGCCCGGTACCGTGTGTGCAGAGATTCGTGAAGAGCGTCTGGGATCCGTCCGCACGGTGCTCGGCATAGAGACGCCACGTATCCGCGTTGGGGTCAAACGAACTGAGTC
>JADFOB010000286.1 GCA_022563055.1 Planctomycetota bacterium | reverse complement strand
CGGCGGGATGGGAACGACAAGGGCTTACCCGGTGACATTGATCTGTGGGATGTCGGGACGCTGGTGCGCCACCCGCTGCATGGGCTGGGGCGGGTCATGTCCCTTCTGCGCGGCCCCAAACGGACGCACGTGGACGTGCAGTTTCAGAATGGTCCCAGACTATCGTGGGTGCTGGAGTTCGCCGAACTCACACGTGTCGATTTCGATGAGGTGGATTGAGGGCCGCTGAACCTTCGATGGGTAATCAACGGGGCAGAATGTGTGCCACCCCATCAGACCAAAGTCGAAAGAGGACTTGCGTAGAGCGGGAGGCGAATCGTGCGATATGCAGTCATCATGGCCGGTGGAGCGGGTGTGCGACTCTGGCCCCTTAGCCGGAAGAAGCGCCCCAAGCAGCTCCTAAGAATTGTGGAGGGCAAGAGCCTGTTGCGCCAGTCCTATGAGCGCGTCGCGTCGCTGCTGCCGCCCGAGCGAGTTTTTATCATCACCAATCATGTTCATGTGCCCGCGGTTGCCCAGGAACTGCCCGAACTACCCCAAGAGAATCTTTGGGGCGAGCCGCAGGGACGCGATACCGCCAATGCGATCGGCATGGCGGCTGCCCTTCTTGCCGAGCGCGACCCCGAGGCGGTCATCGGTGTTTTCACAGCCGATCACATCATCACGCCGCTGGATACATTCCGTGACGCGGTCGAGAAGGCGCTCGACGCCGCCGAGCAATATCCCGATGCGCTTGTCACGATGGGTATCCGACCGACGCGTCCGGACACGAATTTCGGTTACGTCAAACGCGGTAAGCAGATCGCGGACGGTGTGTTCGAGGTGGAGAAGTTCGCGGAGAAACCCAACGTCGCTTCCGCCATGAAATACCTCGCCAGCGGCAACTACTATTGGAACAGCGGCATGTTCGCCTGGCGAGCGAAGACCATTCTCGGTGAACTCGAGAAGAACATGCCCCGATCGCACGAAGCCGTCTGCGAGATCGCGGCCGCCTGGTCCACGTCCAAACGGCAGGAGACGCTCGAACGCCTTTACCCGACGTTGATGAAAATCAGCATCGACTTTGCCGTCATGGAACATGCCAAGCGTGTGCTGGTTGTGGAAATGGGATGTCACTGGGTGGACGTCGGATCCTGGCCTGCCATGGAATCCGTCGTCGAGTCCGACGCCGCGGGGAATGTGTCCGCCTGTAAATGGGTGACCCATCTCGGATCGCGCGGCAACATCGTGGTCTCCGAGGAGGACCATCTGATCGCCACGATCGGTGTCGACGACCTCGTCATCGTGCACTCGCCCGATGCGACGCTGATCTGTACGAAACGTGACTCCCAGAGTATCAAAGAACTGGTCGACAACGTGCGCGAGAAGTTTGGCGATCGCTACCTGTAGAGCGTTTCCCGATAATGTGTGCCGAGCCGCGGGCTTTAGCCCGCGCGAATGCGCATGGTGAGAAGAGCTAAGCAGGAATGGCGTGCGGTACGCCAATACGGGAAATGCTCTAGGGAATAAGGCGGACCCGACATGGCCCGGCTGATGGGGATTGACTACGGCACCAAACGCATCGGCCTGGCCATTGGGGACGATGACGGCACACCGGCGTCCCCGATCAAGATGCTGCAAGCCAGCGGGCGAGTCGACGACGATGTGCGAGCCGTTCTTGCGTGTGCCCAAGAGTACGCCGTCGATGCCTTGGTGGTGGGCCTACCGCTCAACATGGACGATACCGAAGGCCCCCAAGCCAAACTCACGCGCGTGTTCGGCGAGCGGCTCACACGAGAAACCGGTTTGACGGTCCACTACCGCGACGAGCGGCTCTCCACGTTCGCCGCCGGGCAACTTCTGCAACCGGCAGCGCTGAGCCGAAAGAAGAGAAAGACGCGGCTCGACAGCATTTCCGCGCAAGTCATCCTCCAGGATTTCCTCGATGCCCGCGCCGCCCAACGAGACGGCGACCGGTAGGGCCAGTAGCGTCCGCCCCCCGTGGTCCCGACGTACGTCGGGATAGAATCGAGGGAGTCGCTCGGATACCGACGTCCGCCACGGGGGATCCCGGCGCGCCGGGACATCGGAAGGGGCCACAACATGGATGCGTCACGCAATCAGAGCCCCGAGCGTCAGCGAGCGGGTTATCTGGTGCGACGGCGCGAGCGGTAATACCCCGCGCTTACGCTTGGGGCTCTGATCAGTGCCGCCTAGACTGTCACGGACCCCACGCTGAGGCGCACATGATCGATTGCTTGACCACGGATGTCCGCACCCTATGATCGTTGCGATGCCTGACCTGCGCATCCTGCTACCCGTTCTTCTTCTGATTGTGCCTTTGGCTCACCGCTGTCGCGAGCCGCGGCAGAGGGGCTCTGTCAC
>JADFOB010000285.1 GCA_022563055.1 Planctomycetota bacterium | reverse complement strand
AACGCCTCCGAAGCAAGCGCCCGTTTCCGTGGAGGCGGAGCGAGCCAAGGTGGAGCCGCCGGCTCCGCCGGAGCGACAACCGGCTGACCTTGTCTCCTTGGACGACGCCGCCAACGAACCGGCGACCACCGCTGACAGCAGCGATGATTCCACGCCGTTCGGTCTCGGTCTGTAGTGGCCCGGCACTCGTCATTTGATGGGTGCCACTGCTCTTGAGCAGTGCGAAGTCGGTGAGGTGGTCTAGGATCCCAGAGATCACTGCTCAAGAGCAGTGGCACACCCGTCAAACCAAGGCTGACCGGAGCAGGTAGGGCAGGCCATCGACCTGCCTCGATCATCGGCGTTCACGTGACCACCATCGCCTCGTGGAGAAGATGGACAGGGCACATAGGGGAACCTTGCCCCAAATGGCTCTCTACGTCCGCCACGGGGGGCGGACGCTACATGCTGACGTCCGCCACTACATGCTGACTACGTGACAGACGTCCGCCGCGCGGGGCGGACGCTGCATAGCGGACACTACGTAACAACGGGAACCGCATCAGTCTTATGTCAACCAACGAACAGACGATGGAGAAGATCGTAGCGCTCTGTCGGCGCCGCGGCTTCATCTTCGGCAGCAGCGAAATCTACGGCGGCATCGGCGGCTTTTGGGATTACGGACCGCTGGGCACCGAGCTCAAGCGCAACATCAAGGACGCCTGGTGGAACGACATGGTCCGCAACCCGCCGCCGGGTCCGGACGGCGTGAGGTATCAGATCGTCGGCGTCGACTGCTCGATCATCATGAACCCCAAGGTCTGGGAAGCCTCCGGCCACGTCGGCGGGTTCAGCGATCCGATGGTGGATTGCACGCAATGTAAGAAACGATTCCGGGCAGATCAACTGTGGTCAGTGCAGGTGTACCCTCCGGGAGTATTCCCCAACCATAATCGATACCTGTCCGGCGAAGCTAGAGGGTTCGGTTATAGCATCACCGTCGAGTTGGCCAAGAAAGGCCCCGGGTGGATTGCATCCAAGGTTTTCGACGACGTAGATCAAGCCTTAGAAGGGGTAGAGGAACTGATACGGCACTCGGGCAAGAAGGCCGGAGTCCGGGAGCTTAAGTCGTTCACCCTCGGACGGACCGCGACCTACGAAGACCGGGGCCTCTTTGAAGGCAAAACCAGCGAGGGCACGTCCTTCAATGGGGTGATCCAACCGGTACCGAGGGGGACGCTTGCCCCAGAGGAGATCACGTCGCGCCCCTGCCCAGAGTGTTTTGGCCGGCTGACGGAGATCCGACAATTCAACCTGATGTTCGAGAGCCATGCGGGTGCGGTGAGAGATGAGGCAAGCAAAGTCTACCTGCGTCCCGAAACGGCCCAAGGCATCTTCGTCAACTTCAAGAACGTCCTGGACAGCACGCGTGTTAAAGTGCCCTTCGGCATTGCGCAGATCGGCAAAGCATTCCGCAACGAGATCAACCCGCGCAATTTCACGTTCCGCTCGCGCGAGTTCGAGCAGATGGAAATGGAGTTCTTCTGTCACGAATCCGAGGCTGCCAAGTGGTACAAGCACTGGCGGGACATCCGCTACGCCTGGTACATCAGCCTGGGGCTCAAGAGCGATCGGCTGAGGCTTCGCGAGCATGACGCCGACGAGCTGGCGCATTACGCCAAAGGTTGCGCGGACATCGAGTATCTCTTCCCGTTCTCGAATGAGCCGCAGGAGTTGGAGGGGATCGCCCATCGCGGCAACTTCGACCTCACCCAGCACGGCAAGCACGCCAGAGGCAAGGAGATGGCGTTTGCCGTTGTCGACGACGTGACGAAGGAGCGCTATGTTCCACACGTGATCGAACCGTCCGCCGGTGTGGATCGCTTCGCGCTCGCCGTGATCTGCGAGGCCTACACATTCGACAAGGACCGGGCGAGCCCCGAGTTCATGAAGTTCCACCCTCGCCTCGCACCGATCAAAGCGGCTGTGTTCCCACTGGTCGCCAAGGACGGAATGCCCGACATCGCCGAGCCGATCTACCGCGACATCCAGAAACGCCTGCCCTGTCAATACGACGCGAAGCAGTCGATCGGCAAGCGCTACGCCCGCATGGACGAAGCCGGTACGCCGTTCTGCTTTACGATCGACGGACAGACGAAGGAGGATGGTACGGTGACCGTCCGCGACCGCGACGACGCCAGCCAGGTACGTATTGATAAGTCACGGTGTCTTGAGTACCTGCAGGACAAGCTGGGCCTCGCATGATGGTAGCGCTACACGCTGCCCGGCAAAACCACGCCTACGATCAGCGCGGGTGCCCCATCCTTGGGGTACTCCCGAAGGGTGGGGGACTGATGGGGTCCGCCCACCAAGCGCGGGATGCATCCAC
>JADFOB010000284.1 GCA_022563055.1 Planctomycetota bacterium | reverse complement strand
GGTTTCACCGGTGCCGGCGTCGCGCCCCAGAACCCGCGTCGCAGCAGACAACCCGCTCGCTGACGCTCGGGGCTCTGATTGCATTGTGCATCCATGTTGGCGCCCCTTCCGATGTCCCGACCGGTGGGCCGGCGGAAGTGTCACGCACCACGCACCCACGTTAAGATGCTTGCACGAACGCCCGGTTGGCGGATATGGTATGAAGATGGAGCGTCGCGTGCGTAGCCAAGTTGAGCCGTCAGCCGTCAGCCGGAATGGTGGGTTGATGCCACGTAGCGCGTCGCCGGGAAAGAGGTTACACTCCGTCTTGGTTCGGAGCCTCACCGGTCGTAACCCTCTGGCTGATGGCTGACAGCCTCCTCAACACGCTCTTAAGGAACTCGGACTGAATGCCTGACGAGATTTACGACGTAGCCGTTGTCGGGGCGGGTCCAGCCGGTGCAACCGCCGCGATTCTGCTGTCGCAGAAAGAACGTAGCGTCGTGCTCGTCGATGGCGACACTTTCCCTCGCTCGACCACGGCGTCCACCTGGATCAGTCCCAAGACGATCCCGTTGCTTGAGGAGATCGGTGTTGACACGGATCGCCTGCCAACCGAACCCTTCTTGGACGTGACCTTCTTCGACGCGAGCTTTGGCAAGACCGCCAAACCCACTTTCACCGTACCAGCCGGGTATCTGATCGACCGCGGAAGTCTCGACAACGCCCTGGTCGAGGCAGCCGGCGCTGCCGGTGTAACGATGGTCCAAGGTTGCGCCGTCACCGACGTGCGTCTGGCGGAATCAACCATCACGCTTACGGTGAAGGACCATCAGCCGATCGACGGCAAGCTGCTCGTGCTGGCCACCGGTACCGGTTCGCCCCTACTCGGTCGCTGTGGGTTCCCGCCCGGTCACGGCGATGCGCCGCTCTGGACCGCTCAGTTGGACGTACCACTTGATGCGGGCGATGCGAACCAACCACCACGCGTGGCGGTCGTCCTGGGCCTGAATCGTGGCAGCAGTTTCGGGTTCATCTGTGTCACGAAGGATTGTCTTTCGCTCTCGATCCACTGGTGCGGCAAGCCATTGGAAGCCGTGTCCGCCTTTGTCCATCTCTGTAAGTCGGCCTTCGAACATGGCGTCGCGGGCGTCGACCTATCGAAACAGGCAGCCGCCGCCAAGCCGGTCATCAGCCCGGCCGCCGCGGCGCTCGATCTGGACTCTCACGTGGGCAAGCACACACTGCTGATCGGAAGCGCCGGTGGGTTCGTGTCGGCCGCTGGCAATGAGGGAATCTACCCGGCGATGTGGTCCGCACAGATCGCGGCACGGGTGGCGGAGTCCTCGCTGAGCAGCACCTTCTCGCAGGATGAACTGATGACGTTCGACTCGCAGTGGCGGATGGAGATGGCCAACTACCTCAGACCGCCCAACACCGATTCCCAGTTTCTCCTGCCGCTGGTCTTCTCGAACCAGGCGATGGCCGACCGCATGGGCGGGGCCTTCTTCTGGGGCGAGAACATCTGATCACGCGCCGAGCCCAATCGACAACGGACGATCATCGAATTAGAATCCCGCCGATGGTGCTGCTGGGAGTCAACATCGACCACGTGGCGACGGTTCGCCAGGCCCGCCGAACGGACGAGCCGGACCCGGTCTGGGCCGCGGCGGAGGCGGAGCTTGGCGGCGCCGACGGCATCACGTTTCATCTGCGTGAGGATCGCCGGCACATCAACGATCGTGACGCGCGCGTGCTCAAAGAGACGGTCGGCGTCAAGCTCAACATGGAGATGGCCATCGCCGACGAGATCGTCGACATCGCCGTGGAACTCAAACCGGACCAGTGTACGCTGGTTCCCGAGAAGCGCGAGGAGATCACGACCGAAGGCGGTCTCGACGTGGTCCGCCATCGCGATCGCATTGAGCGCGCCGTGAAGAGGCTCACGGAGGCGGGCATTGTCGTCATCAGCTTCATCGAGCCTGTCGAAGACCAGCTCCGCGCGTCAGCCGAAGTTGGATTCGAAGGTGTCGAACTCTGGACGGGCGGGTACGCCCACGCGGAAACACCAACCGGTCGTGAGGCTGCGCTCGAGGAGTTACAGCGTGCCATCGACATCGGACACGACCTGAAGCTCGAGGTGCTCGGCGGGCACGGACTGACGTATCGCAACGTCGCCCCCGTCGCGAAGCTCGTCGGATTCAGCGAGTTTAACATAGGCCATTCGATTGTCTCACGCGCCCTCTTCGTCGGAATGCGCAAGGCGGTCCGTGAGATGAAACGGCTGCTCGTGATGCACAGCCCCTCCTAGTTTGGATCGAGGGTCCGTGCGAACCAACATGGATGGAGGTTTAGCGCGTTATGACTCTCTCTTCCCACGCATCAACTTGTTCACCGTGCGGCTCGATG
>JADFOB010000283.1 GCA_022563055.1 Planctomycetota bacterium | reverse complement strand
CGACTCAAACGAAACGATCCTTGTCCCTGTGGCAGTGGCAAGAAGTACAAGAAGTGCTGCCAGAACGAGTAGCACGGGATAGAAAATTTCGGCGTGTTATTCGGCATAACATTCTGCACCATCATGCACGAGTTCTCGCCACTCGGACTCCATGGCAACCAAGCCAAAGGGGACTCAATATGGCAAAAATTTGGCTCTCCTCCAATTTAGTTGCCCACAAAAGGCCCCTTGGCAGCTCAAACGCCTTGATTTGCAGCAGTAAGGCCGCCGACAGCGGGATGAGCATTCTGGGGAAGGTACCCGAGGGTGGAATCCTCCATCTTCGTACCCGGCTCGGAGGGCAAGTTCGTTCGCGGCGGTGCCGCGATCCGCGAGACGATTCGCGGTGTCCCGCAGCCCATGGGAGCTTGATGGGACCATCGTGGCGCGTGTTTGTTTGCACCGCCGCCGCTCGTCGCTTGCTTCCGCCGTCCTCGGCCAACACCGCGGGTGGCGGCGCAACCTCTGGCAATCAAGTGGTTTGCGTGCATGTCGCCGCTTCCTCTCAGTCGTTGAAGCCCCGACTGCATAAACCACAGCCACTCTGCGGCTCGACGGCCGCCAGTCAGTGCGAAGCAGCGATGTTGTCCCCTCGCGGTGCTCAAGCAGCAATACGCGACACCGAGCGACCTCACGATCAACCGACCTTTTCGTCCTCACTCGGCCTCCGGGGCCTGCCAATCTCAGTAACTTTTTGGGAGGAGAACCTGATACGTGCATGTTTCCCCTGTAATGGAAGTCTTTCCGGCCATTTCGACAGGGGCATCCAATGGGTGTCATCCCGGCGATCGCACGACGGCCGGCTCTTGGTCGGGGACTCGGCTGCGGGCTTGGTTGCCGCTGGCGATGAGGCAGTCGTCTTGGACGTCGCAGTTGATGATCATGTCGACGCGTGATGGGTCGTCGAATGAAAAGGTTCTCCTCCAAAAAAGTTACTGACGCAACCCCTTGAAAGACAAGGACATCGGCTCTCCGTAGGCTAAACGGTGGTTTGAATCAAGAACTCCGTTTGGCCTGGAAGGAGAAGCACGATGTCCGGATGTAGTATAGCACCGTTTTTCCCTTGGCGTCGAATGAAGGTAGCGTACCAGAGCGTTCCCGAGGGGAGCCGGTCGGTACTGGTTCGCCTGGAACCGGACCAGCGGTACCGCCCCCGCTGCCACGCCTGCGGCCGGCCGGCTCAGACCGTCCATTCGGCCACCCGAAAGTTCGTGCGAGATCTGTCCCTGGCGGGTTTCGCGCTCTTGCTTCAGATTGAGTACCGCAAGATCTGGTGCCGTTCCTGCGGCGGCGTGCGGGTCGAGCAGTTGGAATTCGTGGATACCCACCAGCGCGTCACGCACCGTCTGGCGGCGTACGCGGCCCAGCTTTGCAAGGCCGGCCTGAGCGTAGAGGCCGTGGCCCGGCATCTCGACCTCGATCCCAAGACCGTCAAGGCCATCGACAAGGCGGCCCTTCAAGCCGAGTTCGGCCAGACGACCTACGACGGCCTCATACGCCTGGCCATCGATGAAATCGCGGTCAAGAAAGGGCACAACTACATGACGGTCGTGCTGGACTACGACACGGGGCGCGTCATCTGGATGGGGAAAGGGCGCCAGAACGACACCATCGACGCGTTCTTTGAGGCTATGCCTACCGAGGTTCGGGAGGGCATCGAGGCCGTGGCGATCGACATGTGGGAGCCCTACATCAACGCCGTCAAGCGTTGGTGTCCTCAGGCCGACGTCGTCTTCGACCTGTTCCATGTGGTCAAGGCGTTTAACAAGGTGATCGACGACATCCGCAACGAAGAGTTCCGCAAAGCCGGCGGCGACCTTCGGGAGTTGCTCAAGGGCAGCAAGTACCTGTTCCTGAAGAACTGGGGCAACCTCAAACGCGACGGGCGCGTGCAACTCGATGAGATCTTGGCCCTCAACGCGCGACTCAACACCGTCTATTGGCTCAAGGATCTGCTGGCCCACATCTGGGATTATTACTACCCAGGCTGGGCGATGAAGATGCTGGCCGAGTGGTGCGCGGTGGCCAGGCAGGATGGCCATCCCGCCTTGGTGAAGTTCGCCAGAATGCTCGAGCGTCATCAGTATGGAATCATCAGCCACTGCAAGCATCAGATACACACCAGCAAACTGGAAGGCGTCAACAACAAGATCAAGGTCGTCAAGCGCGTCGCCTATGGCTTCCACGATCTCGAATACTTCGCCCTCAAAGTCAAACAGACGCTACCCGGACGATTCTCCAGTAACTAATTCGGAGGAGAACCAACAACTGGATGATCGTATCCTTGACCCGCGTTTCCGGCGTTCTACGGCCGCCACGGGCGGCCGCTACTTCTTCAATGGACTGCTACG
>JADFOB010000025.1 GCA_022563055.1 Planctomycetota bacterium | reverse complement strand
CCGAGGTCGTGATCGGGCCTGGGCCGACATCTTCTTAACAGCAAGCAGCGCCGCGAGCCCTCTAACGACTCGCGGCGTTTTTCGTGCGACCCACAGCCCGTTGAAAACGTCGGGTAAAGCGGGTGCCCGATTCTTCGCTTTCCGCGAAGGGCGTGGGATGGAGTCGTGAGGCGGAGGCATCCCGCGCGTCGTGGGTCGTAACCAAGCGAGGTAGGTCGGGCTCTGTCCGACGCAATGGGGATGGTGGCACACTCGTCCGGCAGAGCCTGACCTACGCGGCTTGCCGGGAAGAGCCTCACCTACGCCGCTTTGCCCGACGAAACCTCGTCCAGGGCGACGATATCGACTTCGCCGGCTTCCAAACCCAGCTCATGGGCTTGTAGTATTCCAACGCTCACCGATCCATTGCATCCGGTGGTGAGCTTTGTCCACAGCCGCGCTGGCGAGCGTGTATGACGGTTCCCGCCGAGAGTACAAGAAGCACCATGACAACCAGCCCCCACTGGGAGACCGTTGGTATGGGCTGGGCGTTCGTGACCTGGACGTCCAGAATAAACTCGTCTTCCGCGACAACGTGGTAGTCTTCGACGCCCGTGCCATTGAGGTTTGCCCGCTGAATCTTGAAGGGTGTGCCGAGAAGGATCCAATAGAGCTTGGCGCTTCGATAATCGACGTGCACTCTCATGGCGACGTTAGATAGCGTTACGACCGTACCCAGCCCCGTGCCGTTGAGATTGACTTTCCTGATCTCGTTGGAAAAGTTGCCCCAATAGAGCTTGCCGAGGCCGATGCCCAACCCGGCGAACGGCGACTCACCCGGTATCGTCAGGACATCGGTGACGTTGGCACCGTTCAAGTCCGCCCGCCGGATCTTCGTATCCGCGCCATCCGGCAGGATCCAGTACATCTTGCCGGCTGCGGTGTCGATGGCGAGCCCGTTGACATTGGTTGCCAGTGTGAGGACGACTTCGTCCCCGGACCCATCCAGATTGGCGCGATGGATCGCGTCCAGTTGCGTCCAATACATCTTTGCGTTCGCCACATCGAGCTCCAGGAAGTTGGGTACGCCCGAGCCAAGGAGTATGAGATCCTCCTGGTTTGACCCGTCCAAGTCGGCGCGTTTAATCCTGTTGTCCGTCCCAGGCGTTAGGGCGCTGACGAAGTAGATCTTTTCACCGCTCTGATCGATCGCAACCTCACGGAGATCCTGCGTGGCGTCGGTGAGCAGCGTCGTTACGGTGACTCCGGTTTCGTCGGAACTCTGGATCGCGCTGGGCGATGCAGCCAACGCCCAGTAGATCGTGGTCGCCTGTGCGGAGGTCGCGCTGGAGATGAGCAACCACCCAGCCGCAAGGACAAGTCGTGTTTTTCGTGTTTGGTGTGACATGTCTTCTCTCCCCTATGTCCAAGTTCAGCGTGGTTCCCACACCCCACCGGCACGGGAACACAAATACACTGAATATAGCGTTTTTTGGATCTCTCTTACAAGCCCAAAATCCGCCCTCCCGGCCCATCCGGGTGCGTGACACTTCCGGTGGCTTCAGTGCCGTCGGCGAACGCAGCCTGAAGGGCTGACCGAAAGTAGCCGTGGGCAAGTCCCGCCGGAGGCGGACGCCGCCCACGGTCACACCTTCCATTCGACCCTGAAGAAACTATGAAAGCCGGATCCCCTTGACACAGATTCGGGATCGATTGTCCCATGTGTCGACGGGCTGATCGCGTGGATCGCCCAAGTGCCTTTTTTGGAGACCCGGCGATGAAGATTCTAGCAGTTGACCTTGGAAAGGTGAAGAGCGTGGCGTGCGACTACTGGAGCCAGACGGGCGAGCACGAATTCGAGACGGTGCGTACGGAGCCGGCGATTTTGGAGGATCTGTTCCGACGGCGGCGTCCCGATCGGGTGGTGATCGAGGTTGGCCCGGCCGCGGGCTGGATCACGGACTTGGCGGCGCGGATGAAGATCGAGCTGCAGGTGGCAAATCCCAGCCATCCAGGTTGGCGCTGGCGGGGGGTCAAGACCAAGACGGATCGCGTTAGGCGATCCACTACGTGCCCAGTAGATCGTTGTTGTCTCCGCGGACGCCGCGCTGGAGATGAGCAACCACCCAGCCGCAAGGACGAGTCGTATTTTTCGTTTTTGGTGTGACATGTCTTCTCTCCACTATGTCCAAGTTCAGCGTGGTTCCCACACCCCGCCCGTGTGGGAACACGAACATACGTGAATATAGCGTTTTTGGATCTCTCTTGCAAGCTCAAAATCTGCCCTCCCGGCCCTTGGGCCCGTCCCGGCCAGGAGTTTGCGTTAGGATTGTGCGTGCATTCCTCATCCGAGCCCCAAGCGCAAGCGACGGGTCGATAGTGCTCTGTCAGCGGTGATTCGATGGGTTGTGCGGAGACTTCAGATGTGTGCCACTGCTCTTGAGCAGTGCGAAGTCGGCGAGGTGGTTTAGGCTCCCAGAGAACACTGCTCAAGAGCAGTGGCACACCAACCCGTCAAACCAAGGCTGACGGAGCACCAGACCCCGCGCTGGCGCTGGGGGCTCGGATAAGAAGACCCCGCGCCGGCGCTCGGGGCTCGGATAAGAAGACCGCGCGCTGGCGCTTGTGGGTCGGATTCTTCAACGATGCGCTAACCCACTTCGCGCGTCTGGAAGGAGGCGATGGCTACACTGAGGATTCCGACTGTCAAAAGCGCGGCGTAGGCACTGACGAGTCCGACATATCGCGGGGGCACGAGAGTCTTTTCAGATTCGGCATAGAGCCCGTCAATCACCGAGAACGGACCGATGTTCGGCACGACATGATAGACCACTGCGGAAATCCTCGACGTTTCCGCGCGCTGGCCGAAGGCGTAGTCGGAGATTAAACCGAGACCCAGGAACCCGGTGCAGGTGACCAGTGTCATCAACGGACCCAAACGGGTCGAGGCAGCCAGGGCGACCGCCGCCGTGAGAATGACAACCAGGAGCACGAGAAAAGCGGCGACGAGCACCTGCCCGCCGACCAGATTGCTGCCGAACGGGATGACTTCCCAGCTCTCATCCAGGACGGCGACAATGAGCGTGGCGAGTGTGAGCAAGACGGTCTCGAAGGCGATGGTTGTCGTAGCGAAGTGCTTGCCGTAGAAGTAGTTGTAGAAGGCGGCTCCGATCCCGGCGAGAGCCAGGCTCCCGAATCCCAGTGCCAGAACCGGTGCGTCCCAGGGGTCCGTGGTGTTTTGGAGAACCCCGTGCCGCTGGGCGAGGATGAAGACCAGATTGCAGAGGTAGAAGGCCAGGACCAGGGCGGCGACCAGCCCGGCAAACTTGCCCAAAATGAACAGTGGTCGGCTGATCGGCTTGGAAATCACGGTCAGGACGGTCTTGTTCTCGATCTCCCGGCTCAGCACGCCGCTGGCACTGAACGCCGACAAGAACAAGCCGCTAAGCAGAAGCGTAGAGAGTCCCAGGTCAAGGAGCAGTTTGTCGTCGTCGTCGAGGGTGAAGGCCGCCAGCGACACGTTGAGGATCAGCGCCGCCGCCGTCACGAGGAGAATCACGCCGAAGATCGGCTGGCGGATTGTCTCCACGAAGGTGTTACACGCTACGGCGTAGAATCGCTGCCACATGAAAACGTCCAAAGTCGAAACGTCGAAACCAGGATCGGAAAGGCCACTCCGTGTTTCGGCGTCTGGACAATTCGATTATTCTAGGCTGCCAAGTTGTACCGACAAGGTGCCGGGTGCAACAAGCTGGTGCGAACCAAAGGTTCGTGCATCACGGCTTTGCGGCCTACTGTTGGATACGTCGTATGTAGGGCCGGAGTTCTCCGCGGTTGTGCGGGCCAAGAACATCCGAACCCCGCGGATGTGTAGCCTATGACCGAAGCAACCACGTCGAGTGATCGTCTCGCCCAGCGCGTGGCTGCGTTCGGGTTCATCCTGCAAGTTGTGTTCTGCGCCTCGCTGTGGGGTTTGGCCTACTGGTCTAAGTCCGATGCCGTCGCGGTGGTTGCGCGGTTGATGGTCGTGGGGCTCCCGATCTGGCTGATCCTGTTCCTGATCTTCAAGCAGATGCGCCGGGTTCTTGCCGAGACGCTCGAGACCACGGAGTTGCGGCGCGCCCGGGAAGGCGGTGGCGGCGAAGGTCTCTTCGAGCTGGACGACGAGGCGCTGTTGTTGGAGCAGAACCGCCTCCGCTGGATGGTTCGGTGGCTTCTTCCCGCCGTCACGATCGTGTTGTCCCTGCTGCTGGTCGGCGGGCAGTTCGTCGGGTGGGGTTGGGCGTTCGAGGAGGCCTTCGTCAAAGACGGTCTGCGGCGCACATTGCAGCCGACCATGATTATGTGGTTCGTGGTCGGGATCGGGTTCCCCTCCTTCCTGTACGCCCGGTATGCGAGTGCGTTGGCCCGGTTGCCGCAGTGGCGGGTCATTCGGGCGGGTGCGACGTCCATGGCGGGCAACGCCGTCGCCTGTTTGGGGCTGGCGATCGCTCTGATGACGACGGGAACCATCGACTGGATCGAACCGCTGTTTGCCTACCTGTTGCGAGTGGTGCTGGTCGTTCTGGGCATCGAGTTCGCCATGAACTTCATCCTGGACATGTACCGCCCCAGGAGCCCGGGCGAAATCCCCAGACCCTCGTTTGACAGCCGGCTCTTGGGACTGATTACGGAACCCGGCGGGATTGCCAAGTCGATCGCCGATGCGGTGAACTACCAGTTCGGTTTCGAGGTCAGCAAGACCTGGTTTTACGAGCTGTTGCAGCGGTGGCTCCTTCCGATCGTCGTTGTCACGATCATCGTGATCCTCTCACTGACAAGCGTTGTCATTGTGGATGCCGAAGAGCAGGTTGTGGTTGAACGTTTCGGGGCGGTGGTGCAGAAGGAGTCTGACGCCCTTGGGCCGGGCTTGCACCTCAAATGGCCCTTCCCCATCGACATTGTCCGGCGGGCGCCGGTGCGGCGGATCGACGAACTGGTGCTCGGCGAAGCGACCGAGGACGACGACCATCCCCACAGCGCCATCCTCTGGACCGAGCAGCATGATTATGTGCCCGAGTTGATGTTGGTCGTGGCCTCCGTCCGGGACGAGGGTGCCACCATGAAGCAGACGGAAACGGTCGCGTCGTCCGCCGGGTCCGAGAGCACGCCGGTAAGCCTGCTGATGGTGTCCGTTCCGATCGAGTATCGCATCAAGAGCATCCACGACTTCCTCTACAACTACGATGATCCGATCAAGCTCATGGAGGCGATTTCGTATCAATACCTCCAGGACTACGCAGCCAGTGTCGACATCGATCAACTCATGGGGCCTGGTCGGGCGGCGTTCAATCGCAAGTTGAAGCGCTTGATCCAGGAGCGGCTTGACGGGTTCTCGCCCGGCGTCGGGATTGAGATCGTTTTCGTTGGGGTGCGCGGGGCGCATCCGCCGGCCAAGAGCAAGGTGGCGGAGGCATTCCAAAGCGTGATCCGGGCTGAGACGTTGAAAGGAGCGACCATCAGCGCCGCCCAAGGCGAGGCGAGGCGGATCCTGACCAACACCGCCGGGACGCAAGCGCGGGCGAAGTTGCTCGATGAAGCCATCCTCCAACGCAATCGACTGGAGAAGGACGCCGCCTCCGATCCTGATGCGCTCGCCGAAGCAGAACAGGTGGTCGAGAACCTGCTGATGGGAAACACCGCAGCCGGTATCGCCCCGTTGAGTGGTCAGGCGGCGGCGCTGATCGCCGACGCTCGCGCGAGCACCCATGGAGAAGTCAGCCGAGCCCGGACAAAAGCGCGGTCGTTTTCCGCCGAGGTGGCTGCCTTCGAGGCGGCGCCGGAGCTCTACAAGCAGCGCAAGCGCCTCGAGGTTTTTGAGAATCTCGCCTACGTTAGAAAGTTTCTCATCGCCGGAGATACCTCCAACGTCATTATCGAGTATGAAACGCGCCAGGAGGGCGCGCTGGATCAGGTTTTGGCAGCGAGCGTGGAGAACGAGCGCAAAAAGGGCCGGTGATCGCGCGCGCCGGTGATCGCGTAATGGGAGTTGTCCTTCTATGAAAAACCTCGGCACAATTGCGTCGGCTGTTTTCCTGGGAATCGTGCTCATACTCTACATGTGCACGTTTCAGGTGCGGTTTACGGAAGTGGCGATCGTCAAGACGTTCGGCAACCCGGCGGATACCGCCATTGTGGAACCGGGTCTGCAGTTCAAATGGCCTCCGCCTATCCAGACCGTCGTCGTCTACGATAAACGGGTCCGCATCCTCGAGGATCGCACGGAGGAGACGCGTACGGTTGACGGCAAGAACCTTGTGGTGACGACGTTCACACTGTGGAAAATCGGCAGCGCCCCCGGTGACGCAATCAGGTTCCATACAAACTTTCCGGGCGGTGAGGAAGAGGGCGAAAAGAAACTGCGCACGACCATCGTGACGCATAAGCACGCCGTGATCGGACAGCGGAGCTTCGCGGAGTTCGTCTCCGTGGATCCCACCAAGAGGAAGTTGCGCCAGATCGAGGAGGAAATCCAGGCGGCTGTGGCGCGGGACGTCCAAGAGCCCTACGGTATCGAGATCGTCGGGTTCGGCATTAAGAAGCTCGGATTGCCCCAGGCGGTCACGACGGCCATCTTCGACAGTATGAAGGCCAATGAAGCGCGCAAGGCCTCCCGCTACGACGCCGAAGGTGCGGCGCGCGCTCAGGATATTCTCGCCGACGCGCGGGCAACCGAGGCGCGCATTATGGCGGCGGCGCAGGAAAAGGTGGCCCGGATCGAGAATGAGGCGGATCGCATGGTCAGCGAATACTATAAGGAGTTCGACAAGTACCCTGAACTGCGGATGTTTCTCGACGCGCTTCGCACCACCGCGCAGGCGCTGTCCGAGCGAACGACCCTGATCCTCGATGCCGGCGAATCACCGTGGGACGTCTTTAGTGAAGAAGGTCGCCGAAAGGTCCGCCCGGCAACGGCAGGGTCAGCTTCGGCCGGGGGATCGGAGTAGACCGACATGCATCAGCACCACGACGCAAACGCGCACCGCGATCCCGATCTGACCGAGGCGCCGCTGGACGCTGCGAGCCAGTCATTGGCGGATGCGCTCCGGTCGAGTTTCGGGATCCTCAAGGTCATCATGGTGATCCTCGTAGTGGTTTATCTCTTCTCGAATGTTTCCAGCATCGCCAGCCACGAGCAGGCGCTGATCCTGCGGATGGGGTCGCTCAACCCGACGGTGCGGGAAGCGGGTTTGGTGTGGGCCTTTCCGTTCCCGATCGAAGAGATCGTGCGCCTCCCGACCAGGAAGAGTAACAATCTCACCATCACGAGTCACACGTTTGCCCGCAAGGAGAGCGAGAAGGGCAGGGCGCTCTCCATGATGTCGCGCGGAGCCCATTCGGGGTTGAACCCCGCCATCGACGGGGCGCTGCTCACAGCCGATGCCGGTCTCGTCCACGTGCAATGGGAGGTGACCTACAACATCCACGACGTGCGCACCTATGTCACACAGATGGCCGGCAAGGAAGTCGAAGCGGCTGAAGCGCTGATTCGCGTGCTCGTCGAAACCATTGGTGTCCAAGTCGCCAGCGAACTCACCGCCGAGCAGATCATTCGTACGCGGGTCGATTATGTGCAGGGAGAGATGAAGCGCCGCATCAATGAACGGCTTGGGCAGCTCAACAGCGGTGTGACCGTCGTCACCGTCGAGATGTTCGAGCCCATAGTGCCGCTGCAGGTGCAAGGCGCTTTCGAGACCACACAACAGGCGGAGAACGCCAAAGAGAAGCGGATCCGCCAGGCCCAGCAGGAGCGAACGAAAATCCTCAGCGAGGCAGCCGGAGCGATCTACCAGGAGTTGGTCGAGGTTCTGGATGAGCTTGACGAAGAGGACTCGGAGGCATCACGGGCGAAACTGGATCGCCTGTTGCAAAGCGCCGAAGGAAAGGCGGGACAGATGCTCAAAGACGTCGGCGCCTACCTGTCGGTCGTCGTCGGGCAGATGCAGAGCGACGTGCGCGAGTACCAGACGCTGGTGCCGGAATACGAGCGGAGCGCCGCGGTGCTCATCGAGCGCCTGTGGGAGCAGACCCGACTGAAGATCTTCCAAAAGCCCGGCGTTGTGAAACTCTATCGCCCATCGGGCCTCCAGGAGTTCCGCGTCACTATCTCGATCGATCCGGAACAGACGCGTGCCGAAGAGGCACGACGCCTGCGGGAGAAGGACTTTGACGTAACCGAGATCCGACCTCGACAGGTTCATGCCATCGGACCGGAAGCTGGATAGAGAACGCCTCATGGTGCAGCGAACGTTACCGGTGGTGCACACGGCGGGTTTGTGCAAGACGTTTAGAGATTTCTGGCGTCGCCCTCGTGTTGAGGCCGTCAAGAATCTCGACCTGGAGATCAGACCCGGTGAGGTGTTCGGGTTGCTCGGACCCAACGGCTCGGGAAAGACCACGACCATCAAATTGCTCCTGGGTCTGCTCTATGCCACCAAAGGGCGCATCTCCGTGTTCGGCAAGGCGCCGACCGACGTCTCGGTGAAGGCGAGAATCGGCTTTCTTCCTGAAGAGTCCTATCTCTATCGCTACCTCAACGCGCATGAAACGCTGGATTACTATGGCCGACTGTTTCGACTGCCGGGGCGTATTCGCCGGGACCGGACTCGGCGCCTGCTGGACATGGTGGGGTTGCAGCACGAGGCGAACCGTCCGGTCGGGGAGTACAGCAAGGGGATGGCCCGACGCATCGGGCTGGCCCAGGCATTGATCAACGATCCGGAGTTTCTGATCCTCGACGAGCCGACGTCGGGGCTCGACCCGATCGGCGCCCGCCAGATCAAGGACGTCATCCGCGATCTGGGCAAGAAGGGCAAAACGATCCTCCTTTCGAGCCACATGCTGGCGGACGTGGAAGACGTCTGCGACCGCGTCATGATCCTCTATGGTGGACAGGAGATGGCCGCGGGGAACATCAACGACCTGCTCGCCCAGCGGGATCGAACCCAACTGACGACCTCCGTCCTGTCGGATGAGACTGTCGAGAAGATCCGGGTGCTCATCGCCAAGGAAGAGAAGAAGGAACTGCTCGAGGTCGTGCATCCGCGCCAACGCCTCGAGACCTTCTTCTTGCGGACCGTCCTAGAGGCTCAGGCACGAAACATCCATACGTCCGGCGCGCGGGCAGCCGGCGAGGTACCCGATTTTCTCAAGCGGACCACGGAAACGACCACGGCGGATGTCGTGGGATCACTGGTGGACGCTGGTTCCCCTACGGCTGAACCGCTTCCTGTCAGCGGAGGCGAGCCACCCATCATCCTGGGCGAGGACGACCCGGCCGGTGAAGTCCCAGCCGGTCAAATCATTGAGCAACTGCTTGGACGCGGCGTACAGGAACCGGCTCCTACGGACACCGCTGGGATCCAAACCACACCGCAAGAACCCTCCGGCGAACCGCGCCCCACCGAAGCGGACGACTC
>JADFOB010000282.1 GCA_022563055.1 Planctomycetota bacterium | reverse complement strand
TCATGGAGCTAACCCAGTAGAGGCTCCGACCGAAATCGAAGGGGTCGCCACCATACTCAGCCGCGTGTTTCGCTGGGTACGCGGCATGCCAGCTCTCGATCATCTCGATGATGCCCGAGAAGTCGACGTCGGCGTGGCCGCCCTCGCAGTAGCGCCCATAGAGCGCTTCGGCCTGTGCGCCGAGCGGCGTCGTGGCGCCGACCGCGTCCGCCGCCTGCGAAACCACGGCAGGGACGACACCGGGTGGCAACGCCACGAATCAACCCAAGCGGGGCGCGAACGCTACGTGGAAACCGGGTACAACTATCGACTGACCGACATTGCGGCTGCCATCGGCCTGGAGCAAATGAAACGGCTCGATCAAATCGTTTCCGATCGCCGCCGCGTTGCTAAGCGCTATGACCAGGCGTTTCGACAACAGGAGCGCTTGTCGGTCGCCTACAACAACTACGGCGCCCAAACCAACGCCCAGACCTATATGCTGCGCCTCATCGGCGCTACGCCGCAACATCGCGATACCCTCGTAACGCAACTCCGCGAGAAAGGCATCGGTGCCAAGGCAGGCCTCGCCTGCATTCACCAGGAGCCCTGCTACGCCGACGCCTACCCAGGTGTGTTACTGCCCAACAGTGAACAACTCAGCGAGCAAATGCTCCTGCTTCCACTCTTCCCACAATTAACCGAAGAGCAACAAGACCGCGTGATCGAATCCGTGTGCACCATCGTCGATACAATGCGCGTAACGCCCAAGCCCGAGCGTCGGTGGTCTTTGGTCTGATCGCGGTGCCGTGCTATGGGCGGCGCGGGGGCTTCTCCTTGTCGAACGTTTTCTTCTTGCGCAGCGTGTGGTGGTAATGCTGGGCGAAGCGGTGGGCCTCGTCGCGCATGTGCTGCAACACGCGCAGCGCCGCGTTGTTCCGAGCCAGTCGAACCGGCGCGCTTTTTGCCTGGATGAAAACTTCTTCTTCCCGCTTGGCCAAGGAAATCACCATGGGCGGGCGAAGCTCCATGTCGCGGAACGCTTCGAGCCCGGCGTGCAGTTGACCCAAACCGCCGTCAATCAGGATCACATCCGGGTAGAGTTCTTCACCCTGGGCCGCGTAGCGGTACCGCCTTACGATGACCTCGCGGATGGCGGCATAATCGTCCACACCCTCGACCGTCTTGATCCGAAAGCGGCGGTAGCCCGGCTTAAAAGGTTTCCCGTCGATGAAACAGATGAGCGAGCCGACCATCGCCTCCCCTTGCAAATGGGCAATATCGATGCACTCCATGCTTCGCGGCGGCGCCTCGAACCCAAGAAGGTCGGCGAGCTTCTGTAACCCCGCGCGCGGGTCGACATAGAAGACTTCGGGCTGAACGTGTTCGTGGACGTCGCCGGAGAGCGCGAGCGTCTTGATGGCTTTGACGCGGTCTCGCAGCTTGGCTGCCTCCTCGTAGCGAAGATCGGCGGCGGCCTCCTCCATCTCGTGCGTGAGCTGGCGGAGTACGGTGTTGCGTTTGCTGGCGAAGAACCTCTTGAGCCGGTCGATGTCCTTGCGATACTCCGTCTTGGAGATGAGCGCGGCGCAGGGGGCGGTGCACTGGTCGATCGCGTGGAGCAGGCAGGGGCGGAAGAACCGCCGCGAGTCGTCACCCTCGTGAATCTCCAGCTCGCACGTTCGATACTTGAACACCCTCTGCAGGGCGTTGACGGCGTCGCGAATGCCCGATCCGGAGATAAAGGGTCCGTAGAGCTTGGTGCCCTTGTGGCGAGGCGTGCGGGTCACATAGACGGCTGGAAAATCATCACTCGTCGTGATCTCGATATAGGGGAACGTCTTGTCGTCCTTGAGCGCGACGTTGTGGGGCGGCTGAATGTCCTTGATGAGGCGGCTCTCCCGGAGCAGGGCATCCACCTCGCTGTCGCACTCGATGGTGTCGATGGTGTGGACTTGTTCGACCATCCGGCAGATGTCGGGACCGCGGGTATTGAGCAGGTCGGCGCTGGGCTGAAAGTAGCTGCTCACGCGCGATCGCAGCTCCTTGGCTTTGCCGATGTAGAGGACGCGCTCGTCGCGGTCCTTCATCAGATAAACGCCTGGTTCCAGCGGGAAACCGGCGATCTGCTCGCGAATCTTCTTGAGGCGCTCCTCGTCCATGGCATCCTATTATACCGTCGATCTTGACTTGTTTAAGACGCTGATGTCGAATAGGTTGCGTAGGTGTCCTGAGCCGCGGGTTTTAACCCGCGCGATCTTTCGGACGCCGAGGGACAATCGTTACACTAGTGCTCTGTCAACGATGATTCGATGGGTTGGCCCGTGTGGCACAGCGGCCCTCCGCTGTGTCTGGACACCCACCCAGCCGAGGGCGGCTGGGCCACAAATGACTAAGCCAACCCGTCAAAACAAGCATGACAGAGCACTAGAGC
>JADFOB010000281.1 GCA_022563055.1 Planctomycetota bacterium | reverse complement strand
CGGCTGGGCTACACCGAGGGCGGCGGGGCCACGAATGACTCAGCCAACCCATCAGATCAGGACTGACAAAGCACTAGGTTGCTTCAGCGCCCACAAGAGACGGCACGCCCATCGGGGGTTTGGATGCTTGCGGAGACCGCTGTGGACGCGACAACCAGCCGACCACACAGAAACCGATCGCGTACACCAATAGGAAGAAGCTGAACACGCGATGGTAATTCGAATAGTAGACGATGAACGACAGCGCCGAGTAGACACCCAGCGCAAGTTCGACGATCCACATTTTATTCGTCGTAAGGTTGTAGCTGGACCCCTTCACACGTTCGGCTGTGCTGCCCGATTTCGGGGTCCGGACAAACTCCCCGCCGCGCAGGAACAACCCGCGAAAAACCGCCAGCGAGTTGTTGACGCACAAACCGCAACCCAGCACGAACATCGAGGGGATGGTGCGAAACCCCAGCCATCGTCCGTCCAGGCTGTACCGGGCATAGGCGTAGACAAGAGACGGCGCGAAAGCTGACAGAAGAATGACACCCCACGCAATCCAGGCCCAATGAGTAAACAACCTCCCATCCGCGAACACGATCAGCATCGGTCTTGCCACCAGGGCGAGAAGCAGCATCCAGACCGCCACGGAATAGTGCGTCAGGTGGAGCGTCGCCTCGACCTTTTCACCGAGCGAGAGTTTGGCTCGCCAGATGCGCGGTAGCAGCTTGCGCGCCACCTGGATCGACCCGGTCGCCCAGCGGCGTTGTTGGCTCTTAAGGGCCGCGATCGTTCCGGGAAGCTCCGCCGGGCAGGGCATGTCGAGACAGTATCCGATTCGCCACCCGGCCAACTGTGCGCGGTACGAGAGGTCGAGATCCTCCGTCAGCGTGTCTCCGCTCCATCCGCCGACCTCGGGATCGAGAATCGCGCTCTTTCGCCACACGCCGGCGGTCCCGTTGAAGTTCATCATCAGACCGTTGTACGCCCGCGCACCCTGCTCGACGGCGAAATGGCCGTCGATGCCAAGTGCCTGGGCCGATGTCAACCAGGACTCGTTGCGGTTGAGATGGTCCCAGCGTCCCTGAAGGCAAGCCAGGTCCGGCGCCGCTTCCAGAAGCGGAACGGCTTTGCGCAGGAAGTCGGCTGGAGGGACAAAATCGGCGTCGAAGACCGCCACGTACTCGCCGCGAGCCTGCGCAACACCGTGGGCGAGCGCCCCCGCTTTGTAACCCTCGCGCGTCGCACGGCGAACGACCTTGACGTCGATCCCCCGTTCCCTAAGACGATCAGCCACACGGTCGATCGTCTCGCGCGTTGCGTCGTTGCTGTCGTCGAGAACCTGGATTTCGTGCTTCCCGGTCGGATAGTCGATCGCAGCCACCGCCTCGATGACACGTTCGGCGACGTCGGCCTCGTTATAGATGGGGATCTGGCTTGTCACGACGGGCCAGTCGTCACCCGGCTGCGCGCGTGCGTAAGCACCGATGATGTCCTTCTGCTTACGCCGCTCCGAAGTCACCTTTCGCCGGAACAGAATCAGCAACACATAGAGGTGCAGGCCATAGGTTGCCAGCGCCAGGGTGGCCAGCGCGAAGACGAAAAACACGATCCAGAGAAGCATAGTCTGCAAGGTTTTCTCGCAACAAAGAACTAAGCGGAAACGGGAAGGCCGCTGCGTATAGCGGCACCACGGTGGCGGCTATCGCCGGAGGTTCGATCTCCAGTCGTATTCGTTAAACGATGGATCCCAGTGATCCACACTCAGCGAGCGCCAGCCCGTCGTCATCGGCATACCGCGCCAAGAACGCCGCACGACCCAAGCCACGCCGCACGCCATAGTGTAGTTCCAGCCTTCCAAAACGCCAGCAATGGGCGAGGAATTCCAGGAAAAAGGGTGCATCCCAGACAAGGTGGCGATTGTTGTGCGTGCGGCGCGTGTAGCCCAGCCGCCCTCGGCTGGGCGGCCTCCGTCGCTGCATTCACACCCGAGGGCGGGTGTGCCACAGGCACGATCGCGTACAGTGGGACACAGATCCTCACACCCTGCCCCCCAGATTGGGATGCACCCCGATGCAACGCCCCCCACCGCGACCGTCGGATCATCGGGCGGGTGGTGGATCACCCGCATGGGTCCATCGCCGCCCGCGGATCGTTCCGAGGGGCCGGGAATCGAGCGTCCAGCCGGCAAACGGCGTGTTACGCCCCTTGGATTGAAAACGCCCTGGTTCGACCGTCCATTGGGCATTGGGATCAATCAGGGCCAGATTCGCCGTGGCGCCGACCTCGATCGGGCGGGGGTCCAACCCCAATACCGCCACCGGACCGCTGGTGAGCCAGGCAATCAGTTGAGGCCACTGGGCGCGTTTCGATTGGACCATCGCCCGCGCTGCCAGCGCCACGGCGGTTTCGAGTCCGACGATCCCCGGCGGGGCCGTCAGA
>JADFOB010000280.1 GCA_022563055.1 Planctomycetota bacterium | reverse complement strand
ACGTACGAACGCTGCGGCAACGGCACCGCGAGCATAAGAAACACAATCGGAAACCACGCCACCCGCATGACCTCACGACCGCCCATGAGCAGCGTCACCCCGAAGATGGCACCCACCAGCGACAACGCCTGCGGATAGCCCATCCGATAGACCCACCCGCTGACGAAGTACATCACCACGGAACAAGCGAGGATCACCGCGCCGAGGTAGTTGGGTTTCGGTTGGCACCGGGCCAAACGCTCGCGCTGCGTGAAGAGGAAGTAGAGGCTAAACACCGGAATGAGCCAACCGTGTGACCAGTTCGCGTCGTGGAGCCACCGCCCGACCATCTGGCTCCGGATCGTGCCCCAGTAGACCGCCAACATGAGCAACGCCAGGATGCCGATTTGTACACACGTGGTCGGGCGCATGAGCCCACCCAGCGGTTCTCGCGGCGTGACCTGTACCGGGTGCGACGTGCTCAAGGAGACCTCCTAGGGGAACAGGTTGGGGAACCTGTCCGGCTGGTTGGCCGGGTTCACCTTGGATGAAAACGAATCGATGTCTGCGAAGTTCCTGGCGTAGGTGAAGCTATAGCCCACGGTGCTCGTCACCGTTGGCAGCGTCGCCTGGCGAATCCTCTGCAGGAACGGCGCGAACGGGTGCGTCCCGACATTGATAATATCGCCCCGGCGGATCAGGAAGTCCGGATCCTTCCCCGCGAACACACGATCCAGATTCACCTGGATCATCTGCTCGCGCTGGCCGACGCGGCGATACACCGTGCAACGGTCGGGCCAGGCGAGGGCCGACAACCCGCCGGCAGCGGCAATCGCCGTCTTGAGCGTGATTGACTCCGAGTTGAACGCGAACGGGCCGACCCGATTCACCTGCCCCATTACATAGTAGACGCCGATCTCGCCACTCACGATGCGGATGACATCGCCGGCACGGATGTAGATGTTGCCTTGAGGATCGCCGGTGCGAAGCTGCATGGCATCGATGTGGATGATGCGGAACGTCGTGTCACCCGCGATGCGAGCCCAGTTGACCATGGGTGTCGCTGTGTCGAACGTCGGCGGTGTTGGACGTGACTCCGACGGCGGAACCTCTGATCCGGCGTGAGCCGGGTTGGGGACAAACTCGCCGTTCACCCAGAGATACGGACCGCTCGACTCCGCTTCGAGCAAGTCTTCGGGAAGCGCCGCCTCGGGTTGATCCACTTCCGGTTGATCCGAATCGTCCCCACCTTCCACGGCCTCAATCAGATCCGCCTGCTCCTGTGGGCCGCGCTGGACCTCCTCCCGCGACGACTCTTCCTCGGGCGGCGCGGACCCAGGATCCACCTCGTCAATCGCGTCGAACGGTTCATCGTAGCGGAAGATGTAGATGTCGGTCACGAATTCGTTGAGCCCGCCGACCAGGTTGATCGCCTCAAGGATTCGCTGGTCCGGGCGGCGAATCGGAAAAGTGCCCGCTCGCAACGGCGCGTCCGTGGCGGCGCTGGCTCCGATCCCGAAGATCGAATAGGTTCCCTTGTTGAGGAACAACGCGTTGACCGTCACTTCCGGGTCCATGAGGATCGCCATCTCACGCAGCCGATCACGCAAGACATCCTCGAATTCCGGGACGGTTTTCTCGGCAGCATACACGCGACCTACCACGGGCAGATTGACGTAACCGGTCGAGCTGACCCGAGCCTGCGGGGCCTGAAACGGCACAAACCGCTCCCGAAGCTCGTTAATCTCGATCGCGAGCGTGTCCCCTGCGGAAATGGGGTACTCCTTCACGATGAGCTTCAAGTCCTCGGCGGACGGATGGACGGCACCGACGATACCGGGCGGCGTGTCCTCCAGCGTCAGCGAGGTCCGGATCTCCAACGTCGCCCCAGCCACGAAGTGGCCAAGAGTCGTGGGATCGAGCCAGCTATTCTGGATCGAATAACACCCCGTCGACAAGATCATCGCCGGCAGTGACAGGAACAGAAACGTACGGAACCAAGCCGGGCGCAGCCTCCCCGGACCACCGCGCGCGGTCGAACCACCGAAATCTGCGTTGTGTGACGCTTTCGTGGCCGACCTCCGTAAGACTCTAGCTGGCAACGACTTCCGTAGCCTATGCCGTGGGATTATCGGCTCAGGCCCACCGCCCAGTTTAAGCCGAGTATGTCCGTATACCACGATCGCTCCCCCCAACGCGTGGTACGCTACCAAAATCCCCATTCTACGGCTATCACGGGCAATCGCGACGAGACCACGGGTGCATCCCAATCTTGGGGGCAGGGTGTGAGGACCTGTGTCCCACTGTACGCGATCGTGCCTGTGGCACACCCGCCCTCGGGTGTGAATGCAGCGACGGAGTCCGCCCAGCCGAGGGCGGCTGGGCTACACGCGCCGCACGCACAACAATCGCCACCTTATTCTGGGATGCACCCCGAGACCACCGGCAC
>JADFOB010000279.1 GCA_022563055.1 Planctomycetota bacterium | reverse complement strand
GCGGAGGAAGCTTGGGCTTATCCGATTTCCTTTCCGTTATGGTAAACTCGACCGTCTCGGCGAGGGCGTCCAGGTCGGCCTTCTCATCGTTGCCGGCGCCGTCTTTCGTTGCCTCGGCGTCCTTGCCATCCACCTCTTTGTCATCCGCTTTCCCGGCGTCGACGCCTTTGTCTTTATCTTTGTCCTTGTCCTTCTTGCGTGGTCCGATGATTTGGGCGTCGCGCCGCATCTGGTAGACGTTCATCTTCTCCTTGCGGACAAGACGAATGCGGATGTCGGGTTCCACGCCCCAGGACTCCGCGTTGGGACTACGGTGGAGCGATACGCCGCTGGGCAGGTAGTACTTGGCTGTCGTGATCTTCAGCTTCGCCGTCGAATGACCGAGCGGGATGAGGTTCTGCACACTAAACTTGCCGAAGGTTCTTTCGCCGATCACGGGCCCGCGATGGTTATCACGAACGGCTCCGGCCACGATCTCCGACGCGCTGGCGCTGCCTTCATCGGTCAGGATCGCGACGGGAAGGTCGGAGTAGGCACCATCACGGCGGGTGCGAAAGGTCTGGTTCTCGGTCGGGTCGCGTCCTTTCGTACTGACGACCGTCTCGCCCCGTTCGAGGAACATCTTCGAGATTTGCCAGGCGGAGTCGAGAAGACCTCCCGGATTGCCTCGCAGATCCAGGATCAAGCCTTCCAGACCGTTCGCCTCGAGTTCGCTCAGGATGTTGGCGACATCCTCTTCGGTGTTCCGCTGGAATCCGGTCAGCCTGATATAGGCGATACCGTTTTCCTCATCGAGCCAATGGTTCCAACGTGCTTCGTCGGTGGAATCGCGCGCGGCACCCTTGACCGATTGTATCTTGATCAGCTCCCTGTGAAGCGGGAACTCGATCTCTTGATCGTCGCGGCGGATCGTCAGCGTAACCTTCGTACCCTTGGGACCGGTGATGGTCTTGACGACTTTGTTGATGGAGAACCCCTTGAGCAGCTCGCCATCCACGCCCACGATGATGTCGCCGGCCTGGATTCCGGCGTAGTACGCGGGGCTGTCTTCGAGTGGCGAGACGACTTCGATCTCATCGGTTTGGCGATTCTTGACGATGGAGATGCCCACGCCGATGAAATCGCCGCGGGTGTGCTTGTCAAACTCTTCGGCGTGGGTGGGCCAGATGATGGTGGTGTAGTCATCCAGCGGCGCCAGCGCCCCGCGCATCAACTCGCTGACGACCAGCGCCTCGGGCATACGGACGGTCTGTCGGTTGATCTTGCCGACCGCACGGCGGAAGTGGCTCACGCAGTCCCGGTAGGAGACGGTCGGGGCCGATCGCACCTGGTTGAGCTTTGCCTGAACCCGCAGCTTGAAATCCGCGCGGTCATCCTCGTTGGCGAGCCCGTCGAACGCCTTTTGGGCCGACTTGGAATCGGCAAGAATCAGGAGTTGCTCGAGGCCGCTCGCACACATCGCCTGGAAGTCGGGCGGCGTGACGTAGTGCAGGCCGATGAACTCCAGCGCGGTCTCGGCGTCCTCCCAGCGGACCTTCTCGATCTGCTCCTTCCAGTGCGTCTCTTCCTCGAACATCGTATCGAGGCGCCAATGCGTCTGAACCTCGCGCTCGAGCTTCTCATAGCGCGGCTCATGTTTGTACAACGAGTTGAGGTCCGCATAGATGTGCCACGCACCGCGCCAGTCATGGTCTCGACGGTGTTCTTCCGCTTTGGTCAGCGCGCTGTTGACCAACTCCAACACCCACCGGGACTCAAGGAAAGCCTTCCGGTCCTTGGCCACATCCGCCGCCAGAAAAACCTTATCCAGCGCGAAGCGGTACTCCTCGCGTTCGATTCTCTCCTTCGCATACCGGACGTACTTCTCGAAGTCGGCCTCGTCCATCTGTTTACGGACAACTTGCTTGGCTTCGTACTCGTCGAGCCACGCCAGCACCTGATCGGTCAGCTTGGTTCCGCGCGGAAGCGTGCGGAGCACATCCGCGGCTTTGGCAAACTCACCCGCGCGCCCCAGCTCGACGCTTTCCCGCCACGGATTGGTGTGGGTAGCCTTGCCGAACTGACGCGTATCGTCGCCATAAGAGACCCCGCCCGTACAGAGGATCAACGAAAGGATGAGGGCGGACCGTAATGGCGTGCGGAGACGTTGCGTATGGCCGTGCATGTTTTCTCCTTGCGGGTCTTGGTGGGTCGTTCCCCAACCGCCGTAGCCCATCTTATTATAAGGTTCTCGTAACGGTCGGTCCACCCGGGCGTACCGATCGGCTAGGGTGCGGGTGCATGGCGAATTCGGCGGCTCAGTCGTCCACCTTGGCGGACTTTCTTACACCGCCGCACCAACTCCCAGCGATAAATCGCTGGGCTATGTTCAAGCGCCACTCCGTGGTGCGCTCGCATCGCATCGGTCCCGGCGATCGCGTTTATCGAACGAGCC
>JADFOB010000024.1 GCA_022563055.1 Planctomycetota bacterium | reverse complement strand
TCGACGAAGGTCGCGTTCTGCCATGCGCTCCAGTAGTACCTCATACACCAGCAGAGTATTCTTCCAGAAACTCCTCTAATTTTCTGAACTCGAGCGTGCATTCTCTCATTTGCCTCAGAGATTCCAGATCATCCAGGTCTTCGAGCCTTTCCAGCATCTCTTTGTACTCCTCGATGTCGAGGATCACGGCCTACGGCTGCCCATTCTCTACGATAACCTGCAACGGCCTCTTTTTAGCACGATCTCCCATGCCTCGACCTCCAGTGTCACTTTGGGATTTACACAGAAATCATACCTGCTGCTCTCACAGAAACATAGACACGGATTTGTGAATCCGACCGCAAATCGACGTATTGACCAACGGATGCGCTTGACCAGCGAGCGCGGGTCGGATCGGCGGCGCCGGGCGACGTCCAGCGCCGAGCCGCGGGCTTTAGCCCGCGCGGTTCTTCCGAATGCGGCGGCCTTGCGGCATCCGCGACGCCGCGCCGGCTGAATGCGGCGGCGCAGCGCGATTCGGTCTCGGCCAAAGACCGCTTGGGAACTCCGCCGTCGCGGCGAATCAGGTCCGTTTGAACTGGCGGTCCAGGTCCGCTTTGGTCAGGCGGAGCATCGTGGGTCGCCCGTGGGGGCAACTGGTCGATTTGTCGATCAGGTGACGCTTCCGCATCAACGCATCGATCTCCTCCCGCGTCAGCACGTCACCCGCCTTGACCGCCGCCTTGCAGGCCATCATATCGAGCACCTTGTGGATGACTTCCTCGGTCGACGCACTCGGTTGCTCCGCAAGACGATCCAGCAGATCACGCATGAAACGCGCCACGTCCACATCCTTGAGCAGCGCGGGGAAGGAGTGGACGGCGATCGCATCGTGGCCAAAGGGCGTGATCTCGATCCCAAGCTTCTCGAGCAACTCCGCGTGGGCGGTCAGAAGCGCCGACTGCTCGCCCGTCAGATTCAGCGTTTCGGGCAACAACAGGCGTTGGGATTCAAGCGGTCCGTCCGTGAGCTTCCGGCGAAGCTCCTCGTACATCACCCGCTCGTGAAACGCGTGCTGGTCGACGATGACGATGCCGTCCTCAGTTTCCGCAACCAGATACAGGTTGTGCATCTGGATCACTCGAGGGGCAGGGGCACCGTCCATCGCCCCCGAGACCGATGAGAACCGCGAAGCGTCCACCACATCGTCAGCCGAGTGCGGAGCCGGCGGTGAGTAAAGCGATCGCCACGTCTGCGTTGGATCGCCCGTCGCCGGCCTAGCGGCGCCGCGATCCGGCGAGAAGAGAGGCTTGTCCGACGCCGGTGCTCCGGTATGCGATCCGCCGCTACCCGGTGGAACCGGGCTTGCCGATTTCAGCATCGACGCGAGCTCACGGCGCATCCGATCTTGGTCTTGAGGACTGATGGTCGCGGTGCCTGCCTCCCGTGCAGTCGCGGTCCGCAGAGCCGGCGTCAGATCACAGCGCTGGAACGTCTCGCGGAGCGCACTGAGTACTTGCGAGTGAATCAGGTTGGAGTCCGCCCACCGAATCTCGATCTTCGTGGGATGCACGTTGACGTCGATCTGGGTCGGGGCAATCGACAGAAAGAGGAAGACGACGCCGTGGCGGTTTGGCTCCATCAAACCGCGGTAGGCCTCCTTGACCGCATGTTGAATGTAGCGGTCGCGGACATAGCGACCGTTGACATAGGCGTACTGCCACTGCGCGGTCGCCCGCGAACGATCCGGCGGCGCGATGTAGGCGTTGATCTTGACACCCCGTTCTTCGCGCTCGACGTGCAGCAGCGCCGACGCCAGCTCGGGACTGTAAAACTTAGCGATTCGCTCGAGGCGGCTCTTGCACGGCGGCAAGTTATGGGTGCAGCGGTCATTGTTGGTCAGCGAGAATCCGATCCCAGGCCAGGCCAATGCCGCCCGGGCAAACTGTTCGTTGATGTGCCCGACCTCCGTCGAATTCGCCCGCAGAAATCGCCTCCTGGCCGGCACGTTGAAGAACAGGTCGCGGACTTCGACCGTCGTGCCTGCCGGGCAACCGGCTGACCGCGACGATTCGACGCGCTCACCGGCGACGTTGATCTCGTGCCCCTCGAGCGCATCGGGCATGCGCGAGACGATCCGAAGTTTGGCGACCGACGAGATGCTCGCCAGCGCCTCGCCGCGGAAACCCAGCGTGCCGATGGCGTATAGATCCTCTTCCGCCGTGATCTTGCTGGTGGCGTGCGGCGTGATAGCCAGCCTGAGCTCCTCGGCGGACATGCCCTGGCCATCGTCCGTCACGCGGATGAGCTGTTTACCACCGTCTTGAATGGTGACGGCGATCCGCCCCGCTCCGCCGTCGACCGCATTGTCAATCAGCTCCTTGACCACGCTGGCAGGGCGTTCCACCACCTCACCGGCGGCGATCTTGTTCACCAGCAGTGGAGGCAAGACATGAATCCGGCAACCGGTTTCCATCACTCGGTACTCAACAGACCAAGGGAATAGCAGCCGGTTGCGGACCCCGGCGAGCCCGCTTCGTAACCGGCACCGGTCAGGAGTATAATGCCAAGGTCGATCGGATCAAAACGGGGCGCGGGCCGCGAAGGGTCCGTGACGGAATCGGCGGCACGCTGGTCGGGACATCGGAAGGGGCGCCAACATGGATGCACCACGCCATCAGAGCCCCGAGCGTCAGCGAGCGGGTTGTCTGGTGCGACGCCGAGATCGGCGAAACCCCGCGCTTACGCTTGGGGCTCTGATCAGGAATCCCAGCGATAAATCGCTGGGCTATTATCACGATGTCCCTACGGGACGACTATCACAGTGTCCCTACCGGACGACGGTCCCACCGAACCCGTCAGGACGGCATCATCGAGGCGACCTCGAAGAGAGTCTCGGACAGGGTTGGATGTGGATGGATGGTGCAGGCAATGTCGTAGGCGGTCGCCCCCATCTCGATAGCGAGCACACCTTCGGCGATCATCTCGGCGGCGTGCGGACCGGTCAGACCGACACCGAGCAGCAATCCCGTCTGCTCATCGAAGATCATCTTGGTGAGCCCGTCGGTCCGACCCAGCGCGACCGCTCGACCCGAGGCGGTCCAGGGAAGCTTTTTGACCACGACGCTTAGCCCCTGCTCCTTGGCCTGTGTCTGTGTCACACCGGCCCAGGCGATCTGGGGATCGGTAAAGACGACGGCGGGGATCGCCCGAGGTTCAAACACGGTGTCCTTGCCGGCCAGGTTGTCCGCCACTACCCTTCCCTCGTGCAGCGCTTTGTGCGCCAGCATGGGATTGCCGATCACGTCGCCGATGGCATAAATCCGGCTCGCGCTCGTGTGGAATCCGGAGTCGACCTTGATGAAACCTCGATCGTCCACGTCGATACCGGCCTTGCCCAACTCCAAACCGGCGGCGTTGGGTCTCCGGCCGACCGCAACGAGAACCTTGTCAAACGTGTTCGTCTTAGGCGGGTTCTTGCCCTCAAACCCCAGTTCGATACCGCGCTTGACCTCCTTCATGCTCACCACGCTTGTTTCGAGGCAGATCTCCTCGAAGTCGATCTTGAGTCGCTTTATGAGCGGGCGCACCAAGTCGGGATCAGGCCCCACCAGCAAACCGGGAAGCATCTCCACGACGGTGACTCTCGAACCGAACCCGGCGTAGACCTGCCCGAGTTCCAGACCGATGTAACCGCCGCCGATGACCAGAACCGACTTGGGGATGTCCGCAAGCTCCAGGGCGGTTTTGGATGTGAGCACGCGCGGCGAGTCGATCTGTACATCCCCAAGGGTGGTGGGAACGGAGCCCGTAGCGATGATCGCCCGGCGGAATCGTACGCGCGCGACCTCCGCACCCGTAAGCGTGACGTGCCGGTGATCCTCAAAGCGGGCGGTGCCCTGTAACTTCTCGACCTTGTGCTTTTTGCAAAGGGCGTCCAACCCGCCGGCGAGCTTGGTGACGACCTCCTGCTTGAAGGCGCGGATCTTGTCCACGTCGAACTTCGGCTTGCCAAATTCGATCCCCATCGCGCGACTGCTCGTGGCTGCGTGAATCGTTTCCACCAAGGACAGATAGGTCTTGGACGGGATGCACCCTCGGTGCAGGCATACACCGCCCAGATCAGGCATGGCTTCGATGATCGTTGTCTGGATCCCGTGCGACGCAGCCCGAAAGGCAGCGTGGTATCCACCCGGACCGCCACCGATGACCAGCAGATCGGTCTCTTGCGTGAACTCGCCCATAACCATGAATGGATCAATCCAGAACGAATCTCGAAGGCGTCTCCAAGTATTCCTTGATCGACGTCGTAAACCGGGCTGCGTTCGCCCCGTCGGTCACGCGATGATCGAACGAGAGGCTCAGCGGCAGGACCAGCTTCTCTTCCAGCTTTCCCTCACGAACGACGGGTACCAGCCGCGACCGCGCCAGACCGAGGATGGCTACCTCGGGGAAGTTGATGATGGGTGTGCTGAACGTGCCGCCCAGCGCGCCGACGTTGGTGATCGTGAAGGTGCCACCGCGCAGATCCTCGATGGAAAACTGATTGGCCCGGATGCTGTGGGCGATCGAGCGAAGCTGGTTGGCGATCTCTCGAATGCTCAGACGATCGGCGTTGCGGATGACGGGTACGACCAAGCCTCGCTGAGAATCAACGGCGATCCCCATGTGGATGTAGTCTTTGTAGACGATTTGCCCCTTCTCTTCATCGAGCGAGGAGTTGAAGATCGGGTACTGCCGGAGCATGGTCGCCACGGCGCGGATCAGGAAAGTCATGACCGTCAGTCTTGGCTCACCACCGGTTGCTTCGTTGATGGTCCTTCGCATGCGATCCAGTTCGGTGACGTCCACATCGTCGCCGTGCGTCACGTGGACGGCTGTGAATGCCGACAGCGACATTCGGCTTGCAATCGTCTTGCGAATCTGGCTGAGCGGCACGCGCCGGAGCGAGCCCCACTTGTCGGTATCGTCGATGCCCGGCGGCAGGGCGACGCGCTGGGGCGCACCGACGGCGGAGGTTTGTGCGGATGATGGGGCAGCCGCTACAGGCGGAGTTTCGGCGGCTGCATGCGCGTGAAGGTCATCCCTGGTAATTCGCCCACCGGGTCCGGTTCCGACGAGGCTGTCAATGTCGATGCCCATCTCCCGCGCGAGCCTGCGGACGGCGGGCGCGGCTGCGGCTCTGGTCTTCCTTCGTTGCGTCGATGAGGAAGCCGGTGCCGGCGTCTCGCGCGAAACCACTTCCGCACTTGGCACGGCCACCGGTCGTTCCACCGTGCTCGCTTTGGGGCTGGCGGACTTCACTTCGACCGCAGGCGCGGCGGAGCCATCCGCTTCGTCGAACGTTACGAGGACGTCGCCGACATTGATCGTCTGCCCTTCCTCGACGTGAATGATCGTGGCGATGCCGGCGTAGGGCGAGGGGATTTCGACGGCGGCTTTGTCCGTCTCAACCTCCACCAAGTTCTGGTCCTCGGTGATGCGTTCACCCTGTTTGATCAGAAGGCGAATGACCTGCGCCTCGGTGATCCCTTCGCCCAGATCGGGTAACTTGAATTCCCTTGTCATGGAGTGAACTCTCCGAGCTATCCTCTAAGGATTCAAATAGACGCCCTCTTATCCGAACCCCGACCGTGAGGGAGGGGCGGTGCCTGCATTGATCAAGCCGCTTCCTGACGGGCGCGGTTCGGATCAGGACAGGCCTCCCCAATTCTGAATCACTACACTAGCCATTGCGATCACGTCGGACCGCACCAACGCGCCCGGCGCCGCGCCGGAGTGCGGACTTCCTCCCGTGTCAAAACGCCAACGTCTCTCGGGCTGCCCGGCTGATGCGCATGGCGTTGGGCAGGAACGCTCGCTCCCGCGCGAAGAAAGGAAATTGTACATCGTACCCGGTCACGCGCCGAACCGGGGCTTGAAGGTGCTCGAGCGACGTTTCGACAATCCGCGCGACGACCTCGGCGCCGATACCGCACATGCGCGGCCCCTCGTGGATGACCACCGCCCGTCCGGTCTTGGACACCGCTGAGCTGATCGCTTCCGTGTCGAGCGGCGAAACCGTCAAGAGATCAACGACCTCCGTCGAGATGCCGTCGGACTCCGCCAACTCGTCAGCCGCCTCCAACGTCGGACGCATCATCGCACCGTAGGAGATCAGCGTGATGTCATTCCCTTCCCGCACGATTACAGCTTTGCCGATCGGCATGGTCTCCGGTTCATCCGGGACCTCCTCCTTGAAGGCTCGGTAGAGCGCCTTGGGCTCAAAGAAGATAATCGGTTCGGGGCTGCGGATCGACGCGAGGAGCAGCGCGCGGGCGTTCCGCGGTCCCGACGGAATCACCATCTGCAAACCGGGCGTGTGGGCGTAGTACGCTTCGCGACTCTCGCTGTGATGTTCCAGAGCCCGGATGCCACCGCCGTAGGGCATGCGAACCACCATCGGTACGCTGAATCGTCCGCGCGTCCGGCTGCGGAAGCGGGACATGTGCTGTTCGATCTGGTGAAAACCCTGATAGGCAAAACCGGAGAACTGCATCTCCGCCACGGGTCGTAGACCATACAGGGCCATCCCGATCGCGCCGCCAATGATCGCACCTTCCGCCAAGGGTGTGTCCAGAACCCGCTTGTCGCCGTAGCGGTCCAGCAGGTTTGCGGTTACACGAAAGACGCCCTCGTCGCGCCCGATGTCCTGTCCCAGCAGGACGACCGTGTCGTCCGCGCGGAGCGCATCGTCCATCGCGCGGTTCAGTGCGCCGACCATATTCATCAGTGCCATCAGCGATCAATCCAACCGACCGATTGATCCGTACCGCGACCGTCAGGGAGCGGATGCGTGAGTGCCGCTGATACCCCCATCAACCGCTTCCTCACCGGCGCGGTACGGATTCGCCTCGATTCAGGCGTGTCGCAGCACTAGCAACCTTTCCCATGCCCTTCGTTCGCCAGCGCCTCGGCGAACTCCTTACGCTGCTCGACGAGTTCCGCCGGGAGTTCGGCATAGAGGTACTCGAAGCAGTCGAGCGGATCCACGTCGCGGCAACTTTCGTAGCGTTCGACGGCGGCGGCTACGTCGGCCACGGCGTCCGCTTCAATCTTGTCGATCGACTTGGAATCCAAGACTCCGCGCTTGACGAGGTACTTCCCGAAGCGCAGGATCGGATCGCGCTTCTCCCACTTCTTGACTTCCTCATCAGACCGATACTTCGTCGGGTCGTCGGCCGTCGTGTGCACGCTCATACGATAGGTCACCGCTTCGATCAGCGTCGGTCCACCACCCGATCTCGCCTTGTCGAGCGCTTCCTTCGTTGCAACGTAGACGGACAGCGGATCATTGCCATCGACTTGAATACCGTCAAACCCGTAGGCCAGCGCCTTTTGGGCAATGGTCTGGGACGCGGTCTGGTTCTTCCGAGGGATTGATATCGCCCATTGGTTGTTCTGGACCAGGAACACGCAGGGAAGCCGGTAGACGCCGGCAAAGTTCAGACTCTCGTGGAAGTCGCCCTCGCTCGTCGCGCCGTCTCCGCAGTAGCACAACACGGCGTGGGGATCGTCCCGGAGCTTCATCGCCCAGGCGATTCCCATGGCGTGAGGAATCTGCGACGCGACGGGAACGGAAATCGGTAGGTCGTTGACGCCCTCGGGCGCGGCACAGCCTTCCTCGTACCCGCCCCAAAACCGCATGGGTGCCTCCAAGGGCCACCCGCGATGGTAAAGCGAGATCGGCTCGCGAAACGCGTAGACGAGCCAATCCTCGGGCTCCAGCAAGATCGTCGATGCGCAGTGCGTCGCCTCCTGCCCGCGACACGGCGCGTAGGTGCCCATGCGTCCCTGGCGTTGCAGGTTGATGAGGCGGTGATCCAGCGTTCGCCCCGTGACCATCAGGCGGTAGATGAGCCGCGCGCACTCGGGATCGAGATGGGGATCAAGCGATTCGTCGACCTCGCCCGATTCATCGAGAATCGACAGGGACTCCAGCTTTGGTTGAATCTCGATCGGCTTTCGCGGCACCTTACGCTGGTCTCCTCGCGTGTAAGACTCGGGTGATTACGGGCCGGATCGTCCGCCAACCCGAGGCGGATTGTACACGCCGATCGACCGATGGGAAACCTCGCCCCGCCGCCCAACTTTCCCACCGATCCGAGCCCCAAGCGCGAGCGCGGGGTTGGTGACCGGTTCCCGGCGCGCCGGGACTCGCGGCTCCAAAAAGCGGCGCCTAATCGCGCACAGTGGTTTAGAGTCGGAGGACAAGAGTCGGAGGACAAGGGGACATGGGACGCATTGCCCGATTCGGGTACGCCTGTCGGAAGATGTGGGTAATAGCAAGCCCTCACGGTCGGGGTTCGGATAAGAGACCGTCTGTTTGAATCACTACACTAGATACCTGGCTGGGAACGGTCTTCGGCCCTTGGGGCGAGCCATGGCAACATTTGACAAATATTGCCAACAGTGGTACACTTCTTCCGAGGAGGTGTACGCGACCATGACCACCATGAACATCTCGCTACCCGACGCGCTGAAGGCTTTTGTTGACGACCAGATCGCCAAGGGCGGGTACAGCTCAGCTAGCGAGTACGTCCGCGAGCTGATCCGCCATGCCCAAAAACAGACTGCCCAGGAGCGGCTCGAAGCGGCGCTCCTGGAAGGCCTCGAAGGCGGCGAGCCGATTCCGGTCACGCCGGAGTTCTGGGAGGAACGGCGCAGGGAGCTTGAGAAACGGCTGAATAAGCCAGGCAAGCCCAGGAAGGCCACGTGAGCACGCGCGTCCTCATACGCCCAAGGGCGCAGGCTGATCTGGACGACACCGCCGAATATCTGGGCCAGGACAATCCCGCCGTCGCGAGGCGGTTCCTCGCTGCTACCGAGGAGGCCTTCCAGCAACTCCTTGCCACGCCGGGCCTTGGCCGGGTCCGCGAGTATCTCAACCCCAAACTGACAGGCCTGTGCTCCTGGCGCATCCGTGGTTTCGAGAAATGGCTGGCCTTCTACCGTTCCACCGACGACGGAATCGACGTTGTCCGTATCCTGCACGGAGCCCGTGACCTCGGGCCCCTCCTGTCTGAGGATGACGCATGACGCACGAGGTCGTCCGCATACAGCCCAAGAAGCTCGCCCGGATCGGGTGAATCGCTCATGGGATTGCACGTGTAGAGGCCATGAACCGTTACGTCCCAGATGTTCCGTCGGGCAAAGCCTGATCTGCGCGTCTAACCTCCGAACTTCTGGATCAGGTAGGTTGACATGACGGCCGCCAGACCAACGACGAGCTCAGCTTCCTCTCGGGTCGGATTGCTTCCCTCCTTTGCGTGCCGAGCCGTGTCCGAGGCATAGCCCCATACTTTCGACAGTGCAGTGTCAAGAGGCTTCGGCAGAAGCTCGGGGTGTTTCTTGATGATCTCGCCGAGCGTCCGATTCGGGCTCCCACAGTATTCACGCATGACGCATTCCAGGGTGGCCATCGCGTGATGGATCGCGCCGGAGAGATCGGGCTCAGGGCGGCGAGACAGGTCTTGGAGGGCCTCCGCCAGCTCGCTCGTCGCCCTCGCGTACCCAGTTTCCTCAAGGGTTGTTGAAGCCTCCAGAAGGACTCTTTCAGATACATCATCTCCGCGAGTGAGGAGTT
>JADFOB010000278.1 GCA_022563055.1 Planctomycetota bacterium | reverse complement strand
TCTCCAGTTCGGCCTCGATCCGCTGACTCAATTCCTCAGCCTTCCCAAGCTCCGCGGTAATCTCCTCGACCGTCGCAACGCCGGCGCGAAGTTGAATCAATCCGATCCGGACGTTGTCCATCGCCGCCACGATCGTCGCTAGCCGCTGTGTGGCCTCGTGCCGTGCGTCTCGCAATCGCTGGATCATCTCGGCCCGCCGCGGCGACGATATGTCATCGCCGTGTCCTCTCAGACCACCGGCCTCTCCCAATGCGGAATCCAGTTCCGCCTGACGGACTCGAAGCGCCGCGGCTTTCCGTTCCAATCTCTTGATGACGTCACCCACTTCTCCAAGGCGCTCGCGAACATCACCGGGCAACGCATTCACTAGGGCGTCCGCTGCGTCGAGCACGAGCCGCTCGGTGGGCGCGTGGGGCGTGGAAACGCGCGGTACGCTTTTCTTCGGACGAGTCAACTTGAAAAAAAGACGGCCCATCCAACTGTTCCAGATGGTTTTTCCGACATCCGCGGCAACTCTTCTTCTGAACCACACACCCAGACGCTCTAACCCCGTGGGAAAGCCCCCCCCAGCAATGACAGCCCTCCGAAGCCCGCGATGCCAAGACAGCCCACCACCATTGGGACCACAATCCCCCACTGAGGAGCATCCTCGTCCCCCGAGAACCACAAGGTGAGGACGAGTATGACACCTCCAACTCCAAGTCCCATCGCCATCAAGCCCGCGAACATCGCCCTCACTCGGCCCTCCGGTAGCCAGGTTAAGGGCGGTCGGTCGAGATCAAGCAGAAGCTCCTCTTGTCGCGCCCGTTTCCCTAATCGAATCGCCGTGACCACGTCCTCGCGGGCGAAGCCGTCCTGCTGCAAGCGACGCGCGCGCATGGCGAGTTCACCCACAGCCGCGAGCATCGCAACCACACCGAACCCAACCACCACACCGCTCTCGAATAAAAGACCGGCCAACACACCCAAGAAGCCAACCCCGCTGACCGCGCTGTACGTCGTGCTCCCACGAAGGAACAATCGAACCTCGGGAGGCGCGTCCGGAGTCGTCGCAAGAGAGGAGCTGACGTCGTCGGCAAATGACGCGGCATCCGGGTGGCGGTCATCGGCTTTCTTGCACAGACACCGGTCGATTGCCTCTGCAAGCGGCCGCGGAAGATCCTTCACGGAGCCGATGGGCGCCGGTTCCTCCGTCAGATGTTGTGCGATGATCGCGGGCGCATGCGGTCCGTCAAACAGCAACTGGCCGGTAAGCGCGAAAAAGGCCGTCACGCCCAGCGAATACAGGTCACTCCGGCCGTCCACGTCATCACCCGACGCCTGTTCGGGACTCATGTAGTGAACTGTGCCGACGACCTCCCCCACACCTGTCAGTCGTGACGCGTCCATCGGCTGCGCGATGCCAAAATCGGTCACCATGGCGCGCCCGGTGGCGCGTTCGATCAGAATGTTGTCCGGCTTGATGTCCCGATGGATGATCCCGTGCGCGTGCGCGAGGCTCAACGCCCAGGCAACCTCTCGAAGCAACGTCGCTCCCTTTTGCGGTGTTAACGGTCCTTTTCGCTCCACCAACTCGTGAAGGGTCTCCCCGTCCACGAAACTCATGACAAAGAACACGATGTCGCCGTGCTCTTCCACCGCGTGAATTGGAACGATGTTCGGATGAGAGAGTCCCGCCGCCGTACGGGCCTCGCGGAGAAAGCGCTCGCGCACGGTGGGCGTGCCGGCGAGTTCCAACGGTAGCAGCTTGATCGCAACCGGGCGGTCCAACGACACGTCCCGCGCCAGATACACGATACCCATGCCGCCGCGTCCGATCTCCCGATCGAGCGAGAACCGGCCCGCCACTACTTGCTGCAGTGCAACGAACTCGTCGGTGCTCACGTCGGTCTCGGCTCCATCGTCCACGCGACGCCGTGCAAATCAGTTATAAAATCGGCGCCGAAAGCGAGCGATGGTGTCAGAAAACCAGAATCCGCCGACACCTCGCCCTTGAGCACGCGCGTTACGGATGAGACGGCGGCATCGGCGGTGAACGCGTAGGGGTTCGGCGTGGTGAGTTCCGCAGTGGCCGCTTCGCCATCCGTGTTCCGCACTTCACCCCAGACCTGTGCCATCCCCGCCGTAAGCTGTTGCGGCGTCGGTCCGGTGACGGTGCGCTCTACCCGCCGCTTCAGATACCGCTGCACCACACCGATCCGAATCGCCCACTGTACCAGCCGTATCAGGTGGGCCTTCCGGGCTCGCGTGGGGTGCATCGTACGGTATACCGTTATGTCCGGTATACCAGTCGAGTAGTACGCGGTGCTGACATCGCCCCACGGGATCGACAAACCAAAACGGGTCTTGTCCGAGAATGGGACGTCGCGCAACAGGCTGCCCATGGGCACTTCGACGATTTGCCCGCCTCGCCGCACCAAATTGGGATACCCCATGCTTTCAACGACACTCTTGGCC